>NZ_JBYIPB010000019.1:0-40056 GCF_057706855.1 Microbacterium sp. bgisy207 | reverse complement strand
AGCTCCGCCGTCGACGGGCTCCGTCGACGGGCTCAGTCGACGGGCTCAGTCGACGGGCTCAGTCGACAGGGCCGAGCCACGCCGTCGCGACTGTGGAATGCGCCGACTCCGGATCTGAGGGGTGGAACATGCCGGCGAGCACATCGCGGTACAGACGGCCGAGTTCGCTGCCTGTGGAGTAGCTCGAGCCGCCTGCGACAAGGATCGCGTCGTCCACGACCGACTTGGCCATGGTCACCGCTCGATGCTTGATACCCGAGAGCAGCGAGAACCAGCGGGGCCCGTGATCGACGAGGGTGTCGATGTCGTGGCTGAGCACCTCCAGCTGCGGGGGGAGGGCGTCGTACGCGAGCGCCATGTCAGCGATCCGCCACCGGATGTCGGGATCCTTGCTGTAGGCCAGCCCGGTCTTCTTCGATCGGCGTGTGCCTGCCGTCGCGACGGCGACCTCGAGTGCACGCCGGGCGATGCCGGTGTACACGGACGCGAGGAGGATCTCGAAGACACTGAAGATGCCGAACACGAGCGGGTCCGGGTTCGGTCCCGGCGGGAGGCGGCGCACGACCCGATCGGCGGCGGCCCTCGCGCCGTGCAGCTCCGTCGTGCGCGACTGCGTCGCCCTCATACCCAGCGTGTCCCAATCGTCGCGCGTGACGATGCGGCCCGCCTCCTCTTCGGAGCGGGGGATGAACGCGTAGACCATTCGGGGGGCATCCGGTGACGTCGTATCCAGGCCGTGGAGACCCAGCTGCGTCCAGACCGGCGCGAGTGAGGTGAAGATCTTCGTTCCCGTGAAGGTGTACGAGCCGTCGGCGTGA
This sequence comes from Microbacterium sp. bgisy207, assembly GCF_057706855.1. Taxonomy (NCBI): domain Bacteria; kingdom Bacillati; phylum Actinomycetota; class Actinomycetes; order Micrococcales; family Microbacteriaceae; genus Microbacterium; species Microbacterium sp. bgisy207. The sequence continues at coordinate 39,238 of NZ_JBYIPB010000019.1, read as the reverse complement.
GGGAGCGCATCCGTGTCGCTGCCGAACAGGACCAGGTCGTTGCCGGCCTCGCTGATGCCGAAGGCGAAGATGTCGCCGGCGACCGCGCCCTCGAGGAGGAAGCGCAGATCCTCGATGCCGCGGTCGGCGAGGACCTTCGCCACGCCCGTCCACACGAGGTGCATGTTGACGGCCAGCGCCGTCGCGGGCGCGGCGGTCGCGAGGCGCTGCTGCAGCAGCGAGACCTCGACCAGGCCGAGCCCCGCGCCCCCGAGGTCCTTCGGTGCGAACAGCGCGAGGTACCCGGCGGCGGTGAGGTCGGTGATGTCGTCGTGCGGGAACGTGTTGTCGCGGTCGTGGTGCGCAGCGCGCTCCCGGAACCGTTCCAGCAGGGCATCCGGCAGCACGGATGCGGGGTCGAACGGGGTCGACGCGGCGGTCATGCCAGGGCCTCCCAGAGCTGACGAATCGTCTCCTCGGGTGCGTCGCGGTGCGGTGAGTGCCCGGCGCCGGCCACCACCGACATCGTGAGGGAGGGGCGTGTCATGAGCTGCTGTGCGAGGTCACCGCGAAAGAGGGCATAGACCTCCGGGTCACCGGCGATCACGTGGATGGGCACGTCCAGCGACAACGCGGGAAGACGCACGTCCCATTCCCGATTCTGCTCGCTCGTCTGCTCGACGGCCCAGCGACTCACCTCCTGCATGCTGCGCACCTTGAGTTCGACATCCAGCGGGTGCCATGTGGGGTGCTCGGCGCGCACGGCCTCGGCAGTCGGATCGTCGAACTGGCGCTGCTGACTCTCCCGCACCTGCTCGCGATCGGCTTCGTCGAGGTGGATCGCCGGGTCGATGAGGACGAGGCGGCGGGTCCAGTCGGGCACGGATGCCGCGGCGACGACCGCTGCGGCGCCGCCCAGCGAGTGGCCGATGACCAGATCCCACGGCTCATCGCCGCGCACGCGGCAGGCTCCGAGGTCTGCCGCGTACGCGGCGATGGAGTAGTCGAGAGTGCGCGGCGCGGTGCCATGCCCGCGGAGGTCCACTGCTTCGGCGAACCATCCGCCTTCGCTCAGCGCCACCCCGAACCGCCACATCAGCGCACCGTTGGATCCGAGACCGTGAACGAGCAGCGCGCGGCGCGATGAGGCCGGGTCCCCCCAGCCTTGCCGGGGAAGGGCGACGGATGCGGTCATGATCGTGGGATCCACTCAGCGTTTGCGCGGACCGTAGGACCCGACGGGGATGATCGTGCCGTCGGGGGCGCGCAGCCCGAAGCCGAAGGTGCGATCGAGCGCGATGTGGAGCAGCCAGGCCATGCCGGCCCAGAACAGCGGCAGCCCGATCTCCCGCATTTCCCAGAGGTACGCCATCGATCCGCCGATGAAGAACAGCAGTGCGGGGATCCAGGCCTGGTGCATTCCGTTGTAGAAGGCGACACGCTCCGGTCGCATCACGCCGCGCTCGCCTCCGAAGGCACTGATCAGGGTCATGTCGGGGAGGAGGGCGAACACGACGATGATCCCGGCCGTGACCCAGCCGTGGATGATGCCCTCGAACACCGCGACGATCAGCAACGCGATCGCGAGGAGGGTCCAGGCTAGCCGCGTATAGGTCACGGACTCATCGTAGGCGGACCGACCGGTTCGAGTCCCGCGGGCTCACGTGATGGTCGGCACGGGTTCGGTGTCGGGGATCGGACTCGGGTCCCGGTGGCGCAGGTCGGGGAAGCCCCGGACGAAGACGACCGACACGAGCGCACCGACCGCTGCGAACAGCGCGGCGGCAAGGTATGCGCCTTGGGGGCCCACTCCGTCTACGAGGAAGCCGGCGACAGCCGAGCCCGCGGCGGCACCGATCAGCTGACCCGTGCCGATCCAGCCGTACGCCTCGGCGGTCTCGCTGAACTTCACGCTTGCAGAGGTCATCGCGAAGATCACCGCGAGCGCGGGCGCCACGCCCAGGCCGGCCACGACGAGCGTCGCACCCAGCCACCAGACGTTCAGGGAGATCATCGTCAGGCTCAGCCCGACCGCGACGATCAGCATCCGTCGCGCCATCGCCCACGGCCCGATGGGGATGTGTCCGAAGGAGAGTCCGCCGGCAAGGCTCCCGATCGCGAACACGGCCAGGACGAGCCCTGCTTCGATGCCATCGTGACCGAAGGTGGCGACGACTCCCACCTCGACCGCGGCGCACGCGCCGATCACGAGAAAGCCGATGACGGTGGCCAGCAGAACGGCGGGCTTGCCGAGCACTCGCCCGAAGCTGCGACGGCTGCGCGGGATGCGTACCCGGCCGACTTCGGGGGAGAGGATGAACCACGCTCCGCCGCCGAGCAGCACGATGACGATAAGGGCGAGAGCCTGGACCGTGCCGATCTGCGTGGCCACGAAGGTGATGAGCACGGGCGCGACGACCCAGATGATCTCCTGAAGTGAGGCATCCAGGGAGTAGAGGGGCGTCACCTGCCGCGAGTTGACCATCTTCGGGTAGATCGTGCGGACCGCCGCTTGCACGGGCGGGGTGGACAGGCCCGCGATGAGTCCGAGAATCATGTAGACCGGCAGTGGCAGAGTGAACGCGGCGATGCCGGCGATCGCTGCGGCGCAGATCACGAGCGTGACCGTCAGAACCCGCCGCATGCCCCACAGGCCCATCCACCGGCTGGTGATCGGGCCTGCGACGGCCTGACCGACCGAGGTGGCCGCCAGCACGAGTCCGGCCGATCCATAGGAGCCGGTGACCTGCTCGATGTGCAGCAGGATCGCGAGGCTTGTCATCCCATTCGGGAAGCGTGCCGTCAACTGAGCGGCGATGATGCGCGCGACCCCCGGAGTGCGCAGCAGTTCTCCATAACCCGCCACCCTCCTACGGTAGTCGCGGCGGGCGCGTTCGGCGATATCAGGACGGTTGCGTGCGTCGCCGTGTCGGGGGGCTGCGCGACACGCCGCGACACGCCGTGCGTGCAATCCACAGACGAATTCGATGTCGGTGGATCGGCGTAGCGTCGCGCTGTGGACGGATGGCGGATGAAGAGCTCGTGAGCCGCGAGATTTCAGGCTTCTCCCAGTTTTCGCGAAGTGCCGAACCTGTGGATGAAACCGTGGACAACCAGCGTTGTATCTGAGGAGAGCGGTGGAAAACTACACGAATGTAACTACTACCCCTTGTGGTGCTATCTGATGTCGGCACCCATATGTAGTATTGGACTCCCGGCGGGGGACTGCCGGTCGGACGAAGGATTTTGAGGGGACAACGGATCAGCATGGCCATCACGGTGTACACCAAGCCCGCATGCGTGCAGTGCACGGCGACCTATCGCGCACTGGACTCGAAGGGCATCGATTACGAGGTTCTCGACCTCTCGCAGGACCCGGCGGCGCTCGAGCAGGTCAAGGCGCTCGGTTACCTCCAGGCTCCGGTCGTCATCACGGATGAGGACCACTGGTCGGGCTTCCGTCCCGACAAGATCGACGAGCTCGCCTCGCGCCTGGCCTGAGTCATGAGCACGGCGGTCGCGACCGAGACGCCGTTGCTCGTCTACTTCTCGAGCGTGTCCCAGAACACGGCGCGCTTCATCGAGAAGTTGGGAATGCGCGCCGAACGCATTCCGCTCTTCGCCTCCGAGCCGATGCTCCTCGTCGACGAGCCCTTCGTTCTGGTCACCCCCACCTACGGGGGAGGCCAGGGCCGGGGAGAGGAGCGGGGCGCGGTCCCCAAGCAGGTCATCCGGTTCCTCAACGTCGAGCAGAACCGCAACCTGATCCGCGGTGTCATCGCCGCGGGAAACACCAACTTCGGCGACGCATTCTGCGCCGCCGGCGACATCATCAGCCGCAAGTGTCACGTGCCGCACTTGTACCGGCTCGAACTGTTCGGCACATCAGAAGACGTCACCCGCGTGAGCGAAGGATTGGAACGATGGTGGAAGCTGCAGTGACAGACATGGCATTCAAGACGGAGCCCCGCTTCGAGGGGCTCGACTACCACGCCCTCAATGCGATGCTGAACCTGTACGGTCCGAACGGCGAGATCCAGTTCGACGCCGACAAGCGGGCCGCGCGCGAGTACTTCTTGCAGCACGTCAACCAGAACACGGTCTTCTTCCACTCGCTCAAGGAGAAGCTCGACTACCTGGTCGACAAGCAGTACTACGAGCCCGCCGTGCTCGAGAAGTACTCGTTCGAGTTCATCTCATCACTGCACGACCGGGCGTTCGAGAAGAAGTTCCGCTTCGAGACGTTCCTCGGGGCGTTCAAGTACTACACGAGCTACACACTCAAGACCTTCGACGGCAAGCGCTACCTCGAGCGGTTCGAGGACCGCGTCGTCATGACCGCTCTGGGACTGGCCGACGGCGACGAGGCACTTGCCACCGAACTGGTCGACGAGATCATCTCGGGCCGCTTCCAGCCGGCGACCCCGACGTTCCTGAACACCGGCAAGGCGCAGCGCGGCGAGCTCGTCTCGTGCTTCCTGCTGCGCATCGAAGACAACATGGAGTCGATCGCTCGCGGCATCAACTCCGCGCTACAGCTGAGCAAGCGCGGCGGCGGTGTCGCGCTGCTGCTGTCGAACATCCGTGAGTCCGGCGCCCCGATCAAGCAGATCGAGAACCAGTCCAGCGGCATCATCCCGGTCATGAAGCTGCTCGAAGACAGCTTCAGCTATGCCAACCAGCTCGGCGCCCGCCAGGGTGCCGGTGCCGTCTACCTCAGCGCGCACCACCCCGACATCCTGCGGTTCCTGGACACCAAGCGTGAGAACGCCGACGAGAAGATCCGCATCAAGACGCTCTCGCTGGGCGTCGTCGTGCCCGACATCACGTTCGAGCTGGCCAAGAACGGCGAGGACATGTACCTCTTCTCGCCCTACGACGTCGAGCGCGTCTACGGCGTGCCCTTCGGCGACATCTCGGTCACCGAGAAGTACCGCGAAATGGTCGATGACCCGCGCATCAAGAAGACCAAGATCAACGCGCGCGAGTTCTTCCAGACCCTCGCCGAGATCCAGTTCGAGTCCGGCTACCCGTACATCATGTTCGAGGACACCGTGAACCGGGCCAACCCCATCAAGGGTCGGATCAACATGTCCAACCTGTGCAGCGAGATCCTGCAGGTCAACACCCCGACGACCTACCACGAGGACCTCTCGTACGACCAGATCGGCAAGGACATCTCCTGCAACCTGGGCTCGATGAACATCGCGCTCGCGATGGACGGCGGCGACCTCGGCAAGACCGTCGAGACCGCCATTCGCGCCCTCACCGCCGTCAGCGACCAGAGCCACATCTCGTCGGTGCGCTCGATCGAGGATGGCAACGACCGGTCGCATGCGATCGGCCTCGGGCAGATGAACCTGCATGGGTACCTTGCTCGCGAGCACATCTACTACGGCTCCGAAGAGGGCCTGGACTTCACGAACATCTACTTCTACACGGTGCTCTACCATGCGCTGCGGGCGTCGAACCGCCTCGCGATCGAGCGCGGCACGGCCTTCGACGGCTTCGCCGACTCGACGTACGCGTCCGGGGAGTTCTTCGACAAGTACCTCGAGCAGGAGTGGGTCCCGCAGACCGAGAAGGTCAAGGAGCTCTTCGCTGGGCATCACATCCCGACGCAGGACGACTGGCGGGCGCTCAAGGCCAGCATCCAGGAGCACGGCATCTACAACCAGAACCTGCAGGCGGTGCCGCCGACCGGCTCGATCTCGTACATCAACAACTCGACGAGCTCGATCCACCCGATCGCCTCGAAGATCGAGATCCGCAAGGAAGGCAAGCTCGGCCGCGTCTACTACCCGGCGCCGTTCATGACCAACGACAACCTGGAGTACTACCAGGATGCGTACGAGATCGGCTACGAGAAGGTCATCGACACCTACGCCGTCGCCACCCAGCACGTCGACCAGGGCCTGTCGCTCACGTTGTTCTTCAAGGACACCGCGACCACGCGCGACATCAACCGGGCGCAGATCTACGCCTGGAAGAAGGGCATCAAGACCATCTACTACATCCGCCTGCGCCAGATGGCCCTCGAGGGAACCAACCTGAGCGAGTGCGTCAGCTGCATGCTCTGAGCAGGCGCCACCGAATCCGCGAGAAAGAACGATCATGAGCACGAAGCTGAAGCTGATCGACCACGTTCAGGCGATCAACTGGAACCGCATCCAGGACGACAAGGACCTCGAGGTCTGGAACCGTCTCGTGAACAACTTCTGGCTGCCTGAGAAGGTGCCGCTGTCCAACGACGTCCAGTCGTGGAACACCCTGACTCCCGAGGAGCAGACCCTCACGATGCGGGTGTTCACGGGGCTCACCCTCCTCGACACCATCCAGGGCACGGTCGGCGCGGTCTCGCTCATTCCTGACGCGATCACGCCGCACGAAGAGGCTGTCTACACGAACATCGCGTTCATGGAGTCGGTGCACGCCAAGAGCTACTCGTCGATCTTCTCCACGCTGTGCTCGACGAAGGAGATCGACGAGGCGTTCCGCTGGTCTGTCGAGAACGAGAACCTGCAGCGCAAGGCGCAGATCGTCATGGAGTACTACCGCGGCGACGAGCCACTCAAGCGCAAGGTCGCCTCGACTCTGCTCGAGTCGTTCCTCTTCTACTCGGGCTTCTACCTGCCGATGCACTGGTCGAGCCGTGCGAAGCTCACCAACACCGCCGATCTCATCCGCCTCATCATCCGTGACGAGGCAGTGCACGGGTACTACATCGGCTACAAGTTCCAGAAGGGACTCGAGCAGGTCGACGAGGCCAAGCGCCAGGACATCAAGGACTACACGTTCTCGTTGTTGTACGAGCTTTACGACAACGAAGTGCAGTACACGCAGGACCTCTACGATGGCGTCGGGCTGACCGAGGACGTCAAGAAGTTCCTGCACTACAACGCCAACAAGGCGCTCATGAACCTCGGCTACGAGGCGATGTTCCCCGAGTCGGTCACGAACGTGAACCCCGCGATCCTGTCGGCCCTGTCGCCGAACGCAGATGAGAACCACGACTTCTTCTCGGGCTCGGGTTCCTCGTACGTCATCGGCAAGGCTGTCGCCACGGAGGATGAGGACTGGGACTTCTAGATCCTCGGTCGACCCCCTCCAGCGCCCGTATCGCAGCGACGAGATGCTTCGCGCTCAGATAGGCGCGATGCGCGAGATGTACATCACGGCGTTCGGTGCGGATGCCTATCCGCCCGCGCCTGACGCGCACCACTCCACGGTGCCGTTCGCAGCGGAGGAGCCGTTCGCAGCGGAGCAGCTGATTATCGACGTGGTCCGGGGTGCGCTTCGGCCGCCGCGTGGCCGGCTTGCAGGGCGCGGACCACAGCGGTGCGGGCTGAGTCCCGCCCTCAGCGACGTGTCGAGGCCGTGACCGTGAACTTCGGGGTGCGGGCGATCTGACGGGTCGGGCCGACGAGCTTCTCGAGAGACAGGCGGTAGCGCAGGGCCGAGTTCCAGACGGCCCACAGTTCGCCGCCCGGGCGCAGGACGCGCGCCGCATCCGCGAAAAGGTGGCGCGCGATGGTCTCGTCGATCGTTGCGCCCCGATGAAACGGCGGGTTCAGGGCGATGAACGATGCGCTCGCGTCGGGCAGGGTCGACAGGGCATCATCGCGAACCACCGTCATCCGGTCGGCGATCCCGTTCGCTGCCGCGGTCGCGCGAGCCGAAGCGACGGCGGCGGCCGACTCGTCGGACGCGTACACGCGCAGCTCCGGATGCCGCAGGGCCAGCGTCGCCCCGACGACGCCGTTGCCGCACGCCAGGTCGATCGCCGGCTCATCCGCCTGCCCGGGAATCGTCTCGGGCAGATGCTCGAGCAGCAGGCGCGTCCCGATGTCGAGCGTCGCACCCGCGAACACGCCCCCGAAGGCGCGGACCTCGACATCCGTGCCACCAATGCGCAGCCGCGCCGCGGACGGCTCGGGATCGCGCCCGTCGTGCGGCCCCCGCGCGATGAGCACCCGCGACTTCTGCCGGGCGTGCGAGACATCCACGGTGTCGAAGCGTTCACGCAGCACATCGTTCATCCCGAGGCTCATGTGCTTGATCCGCCCGCCCGCGAACACCACGACATCGGGCGCCGCGTGCGCGGCGATAAGGCCCGCGATATCGCGCAGCGCGTCGAGTGAACGCGGCAGCCGGAGCAGCACGACCCGCGCGCCGCGCACCACCTCCGCATCGAGGGGGAGCGAGGCGACGGATGCCTCGAGGCCGGTCGACCGTGCGTTCGCGGCGAGGGCGCGCTCGCCGTCGAGAGAGTCTTGATGGACGCGGACGACACCATCGGTGGCATCGCTCGCGCACGCGAGGGTCAGCGCGCCGAACGTGTCGCCGATGACGGCGATCTCGCGCCGCACGACGTCCCGCCGCGCCTGCGCCGACTCATCGAGGAGCAGGCGATCCGCCGCGTCGTGTGCGCGGTGGTCAGGGTCGCCGGCATCGGGGAAGGGGCGAAGAGCGTCGAGGTCCAGGGTCACCGGATCCACGCTATCCCGCGCGGCGCCGGGGCGGCGCAGCATCCGTAGGCTGGCACCGTGACCTCTCGTGCCCCGAACCCGCTGGTCTGTCCGACCTGCGGCGACCCGCTGCGGTTCGAGATCCTCGATGACGAGAGGTTTCTCGTGGCGTGGTCGTGCGTGACCTGCGGTCTCATCCGCACGACGGAGCCCGTGTAGCCAGGTCGCCCCGACCTCGTGCCAGAGTGGAACCGTCCGGTGCTCGGCGACTGAGGATGACGAAGGGACCACGGATGACCGTGCAGGAGTCGTATCGCGCGAAGCTCGTGTCGGCGGCGGATGCGGCAGCAGCCGTCCCCTCGGGCACGCAGGTGCTCGTCGCGATGGGACTCGGGGCCCCTCCCGGCATCCTGGGCGCGCTTGCCGACCGCATCCGTGCCGACGACCTCGTCGATCTCGACCTGTACTACGGGATCGGGGGCGACGCGATCGGGTCGACGATTCTGCAGCCCGGAGTGATCGAGAAGGTCCACGCCCATACGTTTTTCGTGGCAGGTCTCGACCACCACATCATCGCCGACCCCGGTCTCGCCGAGCGAGCAACCCTTGACTTCATACCGGTGAACTTCTCGCACCTGCCGCGAGTGATCACCGAACGCCTCGACATCGACACCTTCGTGGTGCAAGTAAGCCCGATGGATGCGAGCGGGCACTTCTCGTTCGGGGTCGCGAACGACTATGCGACAGTCGCCGCACGGGCATGCCGTCGGCTGATCGTCGAGGTCAACCCGCACATGCCCCGCGTCTTCGGGGAGTCGGTGCTGCACATCGATGAGGTCCACGCCGTCGTCGAGCACGCGTCGCCGCTGCCGGAGGCGGTCGAGGCGCCGCCGACTGCGGCGGACCGGAGGATCGCCGAACTGGTCGCCGCCCACATCCCCGACGGGGCGACGCTGCAGATCGGTGCCGGGCGCGTTCCCGCGGCCGTCGCGGCGGCCCTGGGCGGGCACCGGGACCTCGGCATCCACTCGGCCCTGTTCTCGTCGGTCTTCGTGCCGCTTATTGAGGCGGGCGTGATCACGGGGAGCAAGAAGACGCTGCATCCGCGCCGCCACGTGTGGACCTCAGCCGTAGGGGATGCGCGCACGTACGCGTTCATGAACGACAACCCGTCGATGGTGAGCTTCCGCGCCGACTACGTGAACAACCCGCAGGTGATCGCCCAGAACGACGCGATGATCTCGGTCAACGCGGCGATCCAGGTCGACCTCTACGGGCAGGTCAACGCCGAGATGATCGGCGGACTGCAGTACTCGGGTTCGGGCGGTCAGTTCGATTTCGTGACGGGGGCGGCGGCCTCGCGCGGCGGCAAGTCGTTCGTCGTGCTCCCGTCGACGGCCAAGGGCGGGGCGATCTCGACGATCGTGCCACGCGTGGACATCGTCACGGACGAGCGGATGGATGTCGAACACGTCGCGACCGAACACGGCGTCGTCAATCTGCGAGGCCTGTCGACGCGGGAACGGGCACTGGCACTGATCTCGCTGGCCGACGACGTCCACAAGGCCGCGTTGATCGAGGCGGCCAAGGCGCAGCGGCTGATCGGGTGAGGGCTCCTCACCGATGATGGCGGTGCCCGGAGCCTGACGCGATCGGGTGCGGACCCGAGATGGTCGGCGCCGGAAGGGAGATGAACGCGTGGATCTCCTCCAACACGTCGGTGAGGCGCTCGACGGCTGACTGCAGATTGTCGATGGCCCGCAGGGTGGGGTCGTCGGGGTAGCTCTGCTGGGCCTCGTGGAGTTCCGCGAGGGCCCTACTGAGGTCCTTCCGGATGTTGTACAGCGAGGTATCCATTCCCCGATGATGGCACGGGGTACGGCGGGTCACGTAGCGTTTGGGTACCTCTCCGCGCCGCCGAGCGCGTGTCCTGGCCATTCCCGCACCATGGATAGGAGGGGGTGCGGGCTACCATGAGGGATCAGGCTTCCCGCAGAAGGAGATCCCGTGGCAGCTCAGCAACGACGGTTCAGTCCGGTCATCGCGCTGCTGACCATGTCGAGCATCTGGGAGGCGCAGCTCGGGGCAGTGCTGAAGGACCTCGGGCTGACGACTCGCAAGTACGCCCTGCTCGGCCACATCTACGGGATGCCGGGGATCTCGTTCAGCGAACTGGCGAGGCGCTCGCAGATCACCGTGCAGACGGCGCATACCGCGGTACGCACCCTGGTCGACGAGGGCTTCGTACACGATTCCACGGCGCACGCCGGGTCGGCGTCCGAGTTGCGTGTCACTGAGAAGGGTGACTGGGCTCTCGCCGAGGCCGAGAAGCGACTCCGCGCGCTGGACCGGGAACTGTCCAAGGGTGCTCCCGAACTGTCGCAGGCACTGCGCGGCCTGCACGAGGAGCCCGTCGAAGTCCACCCGGCCGCCGGGCGCCGCACGGCATGACGTTGCTGCGGTGGTTGCTGGCGGGTCTGCTCGTGGCCGCCGGCGTCTCCCACCTCACGTGGGGCAGGCGCGGCTACCGCATCGTCGTGCCGGACTGGGCGACACGGATGCTGCACACCGACAAGGACGCGATCGTCGTGGGCTCGGGCGCCGTCGAGATCGCCCTGGGCGCCGGGCTCGTCATCTTTCCTCGCGAACGAGGGCGCCTGGGCGCTGCGATCGCCGCCTTCTTTGTCGCGGTCTTCCCCGGCAACGTCCACCAGTGGCGCACGGGGCGGTCGGCGCCGCTGCTGGACACCGACACGCGCCGCTTCGCCAGGCTCCTCCTCCAGCCGTTGCTGGTGGTGTGGGCGCTCGCGGTGGCGCTCTCTCCCGAACGCTGACGCTCGGTTCAGCCGTCGCGCCAGCGTCAACGTCGTTGACATTGCGAAGCGCCCGGGCTTGGCTGGGCGCATGCGAACAGTGCTGAGGTGGATGCTTGCCGGGGCGATGGTCTTCGCAGGGGTGATGCACCTGACGGTGGCGCGCAAGGAGTTCCGGGCGCAGGTACCGCCGTGGGCGGTCGAGCTCTCGCCGCTGGACGAAGATGCGATCGTCGTGGCATCCGGCGTGGTCGAGGTGATGCTGGGCACCGCCCTGGTGGCGCTGCCGAAGGAACGTCGCCGGGTCGGCGCGATCCTCGCGGCCTTCTTCATCGCGATCTTTCCCGGCAATATCTCGCAATACCTCGAGAAACGCGACGGGTTCGGACTCGACACCGACACGAAGCGCATGGCGCGGCTCTTCTTCCAGCCCGTGCTCGTGGCGTGGGCGTGGTGGTCGACGCGTCGGTGACCGCATCCGTCCCTCGGGATCGCCCCGATGTGGACGGCGCGCGGCCGGCCCGCAGCAATGTCGGAACCCCCTCCTAGTGTTGCGACATGGAGCAGTTCGGGTGCGCGGCGATCGCCGACGATATCGCGGGGGACGATGACGTCCTTCGCGAGACGGACATGATGCCCGAGGCTTCGGGCTGTGCTCCTGAGCCGCCGGATGCGGTCGCCCTCGTGATGGAGGTCGCTGACCTCGAGGCGGTGTTCGCTGCGCAGCGGTTGGCCCGCATCGACCACCTGCGGCGGGAGGCTCTCGACGACGTGACACGCTACGGCGGCGGCTCACGAGAGCTCATCGAGCGATCCGTGCGCTTGGAGCTGGCTACCGCCCTCCGGATCACAGAGAGCCAGGCCGGCATGCTGCTCTACCGCGCCGAGGTTCTCGTTCACGACTTTCCGAGTGTCTGGGATTCGCTGGCTCACGCTCGGATGACCGAGCGCCACGCGACGATCATCGTCGACGAGCTCGCGCCCCTGGACCGCGAGGTTGCGGGACGGCTTGTCGAGAACGTGCGCGAGCTGGCGGAGTCGCTTGCGGTCGGTCCGTTTCGGCGGGCACTGCGGCGCCTGATCGATCGCGAGCTCGCGCCCACCCTCTCGGTCCGCCACGAGCACGCCATCCGACGTCGGCGGGTCGTTATCGAGCCGGATGCCGACGGGATGTCCTGGCTGCATGCACTGCTGCCCTCGGTCGAAGCGCACGCGATCCAGGCTCGGCTCACGGCCATGGGGAAGGTGTTGCTCGGGGCACGGGCCGACGGCACCTCGGGGGATCGCCCGGGAGGGGTCACGCCCCACGGAGGATCCGCAGGCGACGAGCGGTCGCTCGACGAGGTTCGCGCCGACCTGCTCTGCGACCTCTTGATCGATGGTGTCACTCCCGCCCACCCGAGCGAGGTCCGAGGCATCCGTCCGACGGTCGTGGTCACCGTCCCCGCTCTGGCGCTGCTCGGTGCCTCTGACGCCGGCGCGCAGGAGCCCGCGGTGGTGGAGGGCATCGGTCCCATACCAATGGAACGGGCGCGGGAACTCGCCGGTGCCGCGACCTCATGGATCAGGGTGCTGACCCACCCTGAGACCGGTGTCGTCGTGTCGGTCGGGAGGACTCGATATCGGCCGCCGCCAGAGATGGTGGCGCTGACGAAGTGGCGGGCGGAGAGGTGTATGGGGCCGGGATGCGGAATCCCCGCCTCCCGATGCCAGATCGATCACACCCTCGCGTGGGAACACGGCGGCGAGACATCCGTCACGAACAGTGCCCCGCTGTGCCAGGGGCACCATACCGTCAAACACCACGGCGGGTGGCGGGTGATGCAGACCGGCGACGGATCGTTGCGGTGGACCTCTCCGAGCGGGCGGCACTACACCGTAGCGCCGGAACGCCGGCTCCCCGTATTCCGCGCGGCCGCTACCGTCGCCTGACTGCGCTCCCCGAGCGCCCCGCGCGGGCTCGAGCAGCTGTCGGCACGCCCGCGATCAGCTCGCCTCGCCCGGATAACGCACGCCGATCTGAGCGCGAAGCTCGTCGAGCACGTGCATGATGGCCACCGTCTGGTCCAGTGGCAAGAGGTCGCTGTCTGTCTTGCCCTCTGCGAGCAAGCGTTCCGCGGCGAGGGCTTGGTACTGCATGCCCCGTCCCTGGATGTCGCTGCGGTACTCCTCGAGCACCGTTCCGTCCGGAGCCGCGACCCGGAAGGAGGTCGGCGTGTACCAGACACGATCGATGTCGATGCGTGCATCGGTGCCCAGAATGTGCGCGGTGTTGGGTCCGACAGCTCGCGAGGTCGACACGGAGGTCGAGATTGCGCCGTCCGCGTGCGTGAAGATCGTCGCGACCTCGTTGTCGGCGCCGGTCTCGCCGAGCCGTCCGCGGGCAGTCACCGTGACCGGGGCGCCGAGGATGTCCCAGGCGAAAGACACCGGGTAGATTCCGAGATCGAGCAGCGAACCGCCGCCGAGCGCAAGCGCGTTCAGCCGGTGCCCGGGGTCACTGGATATCCGCTGGGTGTGATCGGCGAACACGGCGCGGACCTCGCCCAGACTCCCGGACCGCACGATCTCGCGAATCCGGACCATGTGCGGAAGGTACCGGGTCCACATCGCCTCCATCGCCAGCAGCCCGCGGGCGCGCGCGACCTCGCGCACGCGCTCTGCCTCGGCGCCGGTGAGCGTGAACGGCTTCTCGACGAGCACGTGCTTGCCGGCCTCCAGGGCGAGCACCGCGTTGTCGGCGTGCATCGGATGCGGCGTGGCGACGTAGACGATGTCGACGTCGGGGTCGGCGACGAGCTCCTCGTAGGACCCGTGCGCGTGCGGGATCTCGAACTGCGCGGCGAACTCCCGCGAGGCCTCCGGGCGCCGCGACCCGACGGCCGAAACCGTCAAGCCCGCGGTACGCAGGTCGCTCGTGAAGGCGTGTGCGATACCGCCGGTCGCCAGAATTCCCCAACGCAGTCCTGTCATACCTCGAGCGTACTCACGATGGCCTGCGGTCAATGCACGGTATCCCGGACGGCGTCTGGGCACCTGTCGCGGGTAGCCTCGAAGAATGAGCACCGCACTGGATCGCTTCCGGGAACTGCTGTCCATCCCCACGGTGTCGTACGCCGACGAGTCGCGCATGGACGCCGCGGCCTTCGAGCGGTTCCACCGTGCGCTCGAGCGCCTCTACCCGCAGATCCACGAGCGGCTCGAACGCGACGTCATCGCTGGGCATTCGCTGCTGTACCGGTGGCCGGGCACCTCGTCGGAGGATCCTCTCGTGCTCATGGCGCACATGGACGTGGTTCCTGTCGTCGACGACGAGTGGGAGCATCCGCCGTTCGCCGCCGAGATCGTGGGTGAGGGCCAGGATGCCGAGATCCACGCCCGTGGTGCGATCGACGACAAGGGTGCGCTCGTGGCGATCCTCGAAGCCGTCGAAGCGCTCCTGGCCGAGGGCTTCACTCCCGCGCGAGACATCTATCTCTCCTTCGGTCACAACGAGGAGACGGCGGGCGACGGCGCCCGCGCGATCGTCGCCCACCTGTCGGAGCGCGGCGTCCATCCAGGACTCGTGCTCGACGAAGGCGGGGCCGTCGTCGAGGGCATCATCCCCGGCATCGACGTCCCGACGGCGATGGTCGGTGTCGCCGAGCGCGGCGTCATGACGCTCGTGATGACCGTCCGGGAGCAGGGCGGCCACGCCTCGACGCCGCCCGCGATGCCGGCCACAGCGCGCCTTGCCCGGGCGATCGACCGGCTGCGACGCAGGCCGTTTCCGACCCGCCTGGCACCGCCGGTGCGCGCGATGCTGGCCACCCTCTCGCCGCACGCTCCTGAGCCGCTGCGCACTCTGTTCCGCCGGGGCGAGATCACGGGCCCGCTGCTGGCCGGCGCTTTCGCCCTGGGCGGTCCCGAGACCAACGCAATGGTGCGCACGACCGCGGTCGTGACCGAGCTCAGCGGTGCACCGGGTGAGAACGTCCTGGCGACCACGGCGAAAGCATCCGTCAACATCCGCTTGCTCACCGGCGACACGATCGACAGTGCCACCGCGCACGTGCGGCGAGCCATCGCCGACGACCGGGTGGAACTCGAGGTGCGACATGCCTCGAATCCCTCGCCGGTCTCGCCGTGGCGGGGGGAGCCGTGGCGGCGGATCGCCGGCGCGGTCGTCTCGACGCTCGGGGCAGACATCGTGACGACGCCCTACGTGCAGTTGGGTGCCAGCGACAGTCGGTGGTTCACCGCCATCAGCGACAACGTATACCGCTTCACGCCGTTCCACCTCACGCGGTCCGAGCGCGACGCCCTCCACTCGCACAACGAGCGGATCCGCGTCGACGTCTGGTTGCGTGGCATCGGCTTCTACCGCGCGCTCATCGTGGCGTCTTAGCCCAGCGCCTGCGCGAGATCCGCGATGAGGTCGGTCGGGTCCTCGAGCCCGATCGAGAGACGGATGGTGCGCGGTGAGATCCCCGCCTCACGCAGCTGGGTCGGTGTGAGGTGCAGGTGCGTCATGGACGCCGGATGGTTGACCATGCTCCGCGCGTCGCCGATGTTGGCGACCAGTCGGATGACGCGAAGCGCGTCGATGACCCGTTCGACGCGTCGGTCATCGACCTCGGCGTCACCCGTGCCGGCGAGATCGAACGAGAAGACCGACGAGGCGCCGCGCGGCAGATAGCGTTGAGCCGTCACGTGCCAGGGGCTCGACGCCAGCCCCGGATGCCAGACGCGCTCGACCTCGGAGTGTTGCTCGAGGAACCGCGCGACGGCCAGTGCGCTCTCGGAGTGGCGCTGCATTCGCAGATCGAGCGTCTCGAGGCCCTGGAGCAACTGGAACGACGACCACGCCGGCAGCGTCGTGCCGAAGTCGTGCACGAATCGCGTCTTGATGTACACCGTCAGCGCGAGTCCCTGCTCGCCGAAGCGGTCCCACAACACGAGGTCGCCGAATCGAGGATACGGTGTCGTGAACTGAGGCCAGCGATCGGGATCGGCACCGAAATCGAAGGACCCGATGTCGACGACGACGCCTCCGAGTGCCACACCGTGCCCGCCGATGTACTTCGTGGCGGAGTGGATGACGATGTCGGCCCCGTGCTCTCCGGGGCGCACGAGATAGGGCGAGGCCACCGTGTTGTCGACGACGAGCGGCACCCCCGCGGCGTGCGCGATGTCGGCGACGGCACGGATGTCGAGGACCGTCGCCAGCGGGTTGGTGATGGTCTCGGCGAACAGGGCGCGGGTCCGGGGACGTACCGCGTCGCGCCAGGCATCCGGGTCGTCCTGGTCGACGTAGGTGACCTCGATCCCGAGGCTCCCCAGCGAGTCCGAGAGCAGATCGACGGTGCCGCCGTACAGCTGCCGGGCGGCGACGACGTGGTCGCCCGCCGAGGCCAGAGCGAGGATCGCCGCCGCTGCGGCGGCCTGGCCGGAGGCGACCGCGACGGCTGCGCGCCCGCCCTCGAGGGCTGCGACACGCTGTTCGAGCACCGCCTGCGTGGGATTCGCGTTGCGGCTGTAGACATTGCCGAGGCTGCGCAGCGCGAACACGTCGCGTGCCTGGGCGAGCGAGGGGAATTCGTAGCCGTTGGACTGGTAGATCGGGACGACGGCGGTGTTCTGGGCGATGCCGGGGGCATAGCCGGCCTGCACCTGTGCTGTCGCGAACGCCGCATCGGGGCCGGGCGCAGGAGTCGTCATCCTGCCATCGTCACACGCCGGGGCCCCTGTCCGCGCGCCGTGTGTCACTGCGTGACGGACTCACCGGAGTGCCTTCGTGATCCGTTGCAGCGACACGGGTTCGGCAGTGCCCAGTTGCTGAGCGAACAGACTCACGCGGTACTCCTCGAGCAACCACCGCACCGTCCGCAGTGCCGGGGAGGCATCCGGGGCGGGCGGGACCGTCCCTCCCGCGTCGCGGTACGCGGCCGCCGCTCGCTCGAACTCGGTGAGTCGCTGGCGGTCACGCCCCGGGTTCTCGGTCAGCCCCGCGACCCGGGCCGCGGCGGCGGACAGGTAGCGCGGATAGTGCGCGAGTCGTGACAGACCGACGGCGCGCACAAATCTCGGGAACACGAGTCCTGACAGTTGCGCCCGCAGATCCGTCACGGCCGCCAGGAGCGTCATGGCATTCAGCTGCTTCATGGCGCGTTCCACCTCGCGCTGGGCGGTGAGGATGCGGGCCACCAGCGACACGGCGGCGAACAGCGAGTCGGTGATCTCGGCCGAGAACGCATCGCGCGCCGCGTCGAAGGCGGCGCGGCTGCGAAGGGAGCCGCCGATACGGTCGAGGACGGTGTCGGCGACGGCGACTCGACAATCCTCGACCAGCGCACGAGCCGAGGGATAGGGCGACGCGGCCAGCGCGAGCTTCTCGGCCGAGGTCAGGTGGTCCAGCACGTACCCGGCCGGTGAGGGAACGGTCAGCAGCAGGAGTCGCCGCACTCCGTGTCGGGTCGCCTCGGCGGCGGCATCCGGGGTGGCTTCGATCCGCACCGCGACGCTGTCGCGCTCGTCGATGAGAGCCGGGTAGCCGCGGACCACGCCGCCGGCCACGCGGGTGTCGACGACTTCGGGGAGGTCGCCGATGCTCCAATCCGTCAGGCCGTCGCTTTCGCGGAAGGTGTCCGATGCTCCCGGCGCCTGCGGCCGAGCGGCCGCCATCGGGGCGCGAGCCGGTTTCGTCAGCGACGAGGCGACGGCACCGCGGGCCTCCCCCGCGAGGCGCTGCTGCAGTTCGGTGAGGTCGCGGCCGCTGCCGAGAGCACGGCCGCGCTGGTCGACCACGCGGAAGACGATCCCGAGGTGGGGTGGCACGCGGTCGAGGTCGAAGTCGGCTGCGGTGACCGGTTGGTGCGCGACCCGCTGGATACGGGCGGCCAGGGCTTCGCGCAGCGTCGTGCGGGGGAGTCCCGCGTGGTCTTCCGGGCCCTCTCCGGCAAGGTCCGCGGACAGCTTCGCGGCCCAGTCGGCAGCCGGGACGACATGTCGTCGCACCGACTTGGGAAGTGCGCGGATCAGCGCGGCGATGAGTTCGTCTCTCATGCCCGGCACCTGCCAGTCGAATCCGGTGTCACGCAGGCCCGCCAGCAGCGCAAGGGGAACGACCGCGTTGACGCCGTCGTCGGGGGCGCCCGGTTCGAACCGGTATGCCAGGGAGATCACCTGATCGCCCTGAGTCCATCGGGACGGATACTCGTCGCCGGTGGCGCTTCGCCCGCCATCGAGCAGGTCGGCTTCCGACATGTCGAGCAGCCGCGGCGAGCGCCCGGACGCCTCTTGCCACCACGTCTCGAAGGAGCGCACGTCGAACACCTCGCGGGGGATCCGTGCGTCGTAGAACGCGAACACCGCTTCGTCCCCGGCGAGGATGTCGCGGCGCCGCTCGCGTTCTTCGAGCTTCTCGAGCCGGCGCCGCAGGTCGGCGTTGCGACGGTCGAAGGCCGTGAGCCGCTTGTCGAGCGCGCCCACCTCCCACTCACCGTCGACGAGCGCGTGCCTGATGAACAGTTCACGCGCGAGGGGACGATCGAAGCGCGCGAGCTGAACGCGTCGCTTCCGGACGATCTCCACCCCGAACAGGGTCACCTTCTCGTACGCCGACGCCGCCCCGGCAGATCGTGACCAGTGCGGCTCACCGAGCTGACGATGCGCAAGATCGCCGGCGAGATCCTCGGCCCACTCCGGATCGATAGCGGCCACCGTCCGAGCGAACAGACGCGATGTCTCGACGAGCTCGGCGGCCATCACCGCATCCGGGCTCTTCTTGCGCAGTCCCGAACCGGGGAAGATCGCGAAGCGGGCGCCACGGGCCCCCCGGTATTCCGCGGAGGGCCTGCGCCGGGCACCGGAGGTGGCACCGCGCGTTGCGGCTGTCGCGCGCTCGTCGAGGATGCCGATCTGGGAGAGCAGACCCGACAGGATGGCGCGATGGACGGCGTCAGGGTCGGCATCGACCCGGGCTTTCGCGCGTCGCACCCCCATGAGCTCGGCGAGCTGACGGTGCACGTCGACCCATTCGCGAACGCGCACATAGTTGAGGTGCTCCGCCCGGCACAGGCGCCGGAACGCACTCGACCCGAGCTCGGCCTGCTTCTCCTGCAGGTAGTTCCACACCCCGAGGAGGGAGAGGAAATCGCTGGTCGGGTCGGTGAAACGGGCGTGGAGGCGGTCCGCCTGCTCGCGCTGATCCTCGGGACGTTCTCGGACGTCTTGGATCGACAGGCCCGCGACGATCGGAAGCACGCTGGGGAGCACGTCGCGCTTGCGGGCCTCGACGAGCATTCGCGCCAGTCGCGGATCTATCGGAAGCCGCGCGAGTTCACGTCCGACCTTCGTGAGCCGGGACTCGCTGACGGCGCCCAACTCGAGAAGCAGTTCCATCGCGGCCTTGACACCGCGGGAGTCCGGCGGGGTGAGGAACGGGAACGCGGCGACATCCCCGATGCCGAGCGCCATCATCTGCAGAACGACGGCCGCGAGGTTGGTGCGCAGCACCTCGGGTTCGGTGAACTCGGGACGCCCCGCGAAGTCCTCCTCACTGTAGAGGCGGATCGCAATACCGGGCGCGGTTCGGCCCGCGCGTCCCGAGCGTTGCTGCGCCGAGGCCTGCGAGATCGCCTCGATCGGGAGCCGCTGGATCTTCGAGCGGGCCGAGTAGCGGGAGATCCGCGCGGTTCCCGTGTCGATCACGTAGCGGATTCCCGGAACCGTGAGGCTGGTCTCGGCGACGTTGGTCGCGAGGATGACGCGCCTGCGCACGCCGGCGGTGCGGGAGGGCTCGAACACCCGATGCTGCTCGGCGGCGCTCAGACGCCCGTAGAGCGGTAGCACTTCGGTCGGAGCAGGATCGTTCGCATACATGCCGCGGACGGCATCCATCGCGTCCTTGATCTCGGACTCTCCCGGGAGGAAGACGAGCACGTCGCCCCGCTCCTCCCTGTCGAGCTCGCGCAGCGCGGCCACGAGCCCGTCGATGTCGTCCTCGGCGTTCTCATCGTGGGGGCGGTAGCGGATCTCGACCGGGTACGTGCGACCCGAGACCTCGACGATGGGGGCCGCCGCATCGGGGTCCGCCGGCCTCGGGGAGAAGTGCCGGGCGAAACTCTCGGGGTCGATCGTGGCCGACGTGACGACGACCTTCAGGTCGGGGCGCTTCGGGAGGATCCGGCGCAGGTAGCCGAGGAGGAAGTCGATGTTCAGGGACCGCTCGTGCGCTTCGTCGATGATGATCGTGTCGTAGCGGCGCAGCAACCGGTCGCGGTGGATCTCGTTGAGGAGAATGCCATCGGTCATCAGAGTGATCCGGGTGTCGTCGCTGACGGCATCCGTGAACCGGACGCGGTAGCCGACCGTCGAGCCCAGCGGAACCTCCAGCTCGTGCGCAATGCGCTCCGCGATCGAGCGGGCCGCGATGCGCCGGGGCTGCGTGTGCGCGATCCGGGTGCGGCCGAGTTCGAGGCAGATCTTCGGGAGCTGTGTCGTCTTTCCGGATCCGGTCGCCCCGGCGACGATCACGACCTGGTTCTCGCCGATGGCGCGAGCGATTTCGTCCCGGGCCGCGCTGACGGGCAGTTCCGGCGGGTAGAGGATGACCGGCTCGGACGTGGGCATAGCCTTCGATCGTATCCGCTACGCGCGCCGACCACGCCGGGATCGCCGTCCGCGTCGCAGGGAGCGCAGCGAAAGCGCGGCGCGTAGGCGGTCCCTTCGCGACCCGAGCCCGCCGAGTCGTTCCCGTTCCCGGTCCACGAGGAGCCAGAACTGTGCAGCGTCCTCGTCCCGGGGCGAATCGGATGCGAAACTCGCACGATCGGCGAGCGTCGCCAGCGTATGGGCATCCTGTGATCCACCCGCTGCCTCGACGATCTCGGTCCGCGTGTGTGCGGCGGGAATGGATGCGCCGCGGTCGATCGTCGCGTCCACCCACTCGTCCCAGCCGCCGGCGATACGGTCGGCCGGGGCAGGTGCGCGGCGCCCGCGCCGGCGCCGCCAGGCCTTCACGGCGACGATCGCAGCGAGGGGACCGAGCAGGACGCCCAGCACGAGCAGGATGCCGCCGGCGAGCCGAATCGCGGCCACCAACACCGACAGGTCTAGACCCGTCTCCTCCTCGTCGGTTGTACGCGGATCCGCGTCGGCTGGGTCGGCATCCGGCGGCTGTACGACCTCGGCCCGTTCGCTCTCGACGTCCGTCGCGTTCTCGGGGTCGCGGCGCTGGTCGATGACCGCGTCCATCGGAATCTCGTGCTGCGGCGTGACATCCACGGGAATCCAGGCGCCGGAGACGTCCTGCACCTCGACCCACGCCGTGATGTTGCGCCCGCGGCACTCCCCGTCCTCGCACGGCGGCGCGACGGCACCGGCTGCGGCATCCGCGTCTCGCAGACGCGCGCCGAGCACGATCCGGGACGGGAATCCCAGCTGGTCGGCGATCATCGCCGCCGCGACGGCGAACTGCTCGTCATCTCCTGCCGCCGCCACGAGTTCGGCATCCGTCGCTCCCGGCTGCTGCGTCTGCCGCTCCACCAGCGCGGTGAAGAGACTGTCGATGCGGTCGGTCGAGTGCCCCGCGCGACTGGGCGCGAACGTGTAGTCACCCAGATCGGTCACCCACGCGGCATCCGCCGGCGGGGTCTCGAGGGCGTGACTGAGGTATCCGCGCTCGCGAAGACGGGTGATGAGTTCCTCGAGTCCTGCGCCGGAACCCCCGGCTTCCTGAAGACGGATCCACTGCGTCAGGCTCGCCGGGACGACGGTCTCGTCCAGGGTCGGCGCAGAGCGCGGCGGTGTCGCGGCGCTCAGCTCCATCCGCGTGGCGCTCGATGCGTCGGGGCTCGCAAGGATCGTGTACGCGGTGCCTGCGCCATACGCGGGGCTGGTGTTGATCCCGGATCCCGCGGCGGCGTCGTAGAAGAACCCGTCGGCCAGCGAGGCACGGTCGGGGCCCTCGAACGCGATCGCCCTGACCGTACCGACCGTCGGCACCCAGATGCCCGCGTACGCGTCGATCACCACGTCGGCACGCACACTGTCGCCGAGGACCGGCATCCGAGCCGACGGCACCCGGATGTACGCGGTGGATTGGTCGGCCAGTCCCGTCCCCGGGTCGGTCACCCGCGCCATCTGGCCGTCATAGAAGCTCAGGGTCGCCAGCCGCACGCGGTCGGCTCCGGTCGCCGTGATGCGGAAGAGCACCTCGTCATAGGTCTGCGCACCGAACATCGCCCGATACGTCGAGAGGGGGCTCGGCTCCTGCGCGATCCGGATCACCGGTTCGGTCACCGAGCGGGGAACGGTCCGAGGATGCGCGGCTGTGAGCATCGGCGTGAGAGCGATCGCGACGACGACACCCACCGCGAGCATCCCGGTCGCCATCCCGGCCCGGCCGATCGCCGCGCGGCGAGCGGGACGCTGCCGGACGCCGCCGGCGTCTCGCAATGCCAGACGGCGCACTGTCGCTGCGCGCCACAGGAACCAGAGGAGGAGGGTCGCGCAGGCAGCGATTCCGATCGCGGCTTCTCGCACGCCCGCTGCCGAAAGGAGCCCGGCACTGCCGCTCGTTGCGCTCGTCGCCCCGAACACGATCCCGAACGCCGCCGGAGTCAGGGCGACCGGGGCTGCGGCACCCCACCATCGTGCGCTCCCGGCACCGAGGACGAGCGCCGTACCAGGCGCCACGACGAGGACGAGGAACGCCGGAGCGAGGGTTGCCTGATAGGTGCCCAGCGGAAGTTCCAGCGTCAGCAGGTTGTTCGGCCCCGTGATCGGCGCGCTGACGACAGCGACGAGTGCGGACAGGAGTTGGCTCGAATCGGTCAGGACCGCCGGAACCGCGAGCGGTATCCCCGCGACCACGAAGATGACGCCGAAGAGGACGGCCGTGCGCCACCACGCCCAGGAGCGCACAAGCGCCAGCAGGCCCGCGGCGATCGACAGGATGATGGCGGAGGTGGCCATGACGACGAACCACTCGTCCTCGTAGATCGGCCACATTCCCACCGCCCCGATCCCTGCGGCGGTCGCCATGAACGCCGCCGTCCCCAGGGTCAGTCGCGTTCGCCGGGTCTGTCGGATGCGCCTCCCGGTCGCCGAGTTCACGACTGCGCTCCCCGCAGCAGGATCTGGCGCAGGTCGTCGAGCACGCCGATGGAGATCACCGTTGCCTCGCCGAGTCGGCGCAGCCGAGGCTCGCCCTCGAGGTCGCAGATCACCGCGGCCACCCCGACATGAGGCGGAAACGCCAGCGCAGCACGTTGCAACGCTGCCGCCGTCATGGTGGAACCGCCCACGAGAAAGGCGAGCGACACGTCGCTGTGCGCCTCCACGGCGAGCGCCGCGACCTCGGCGAGCGGGTTGACGGCATCGTGGCTCTCGATACCCGCCAGCGCGTCCATGAGGATGCGCTCGGTCATGGTGGGAAGGTCGCGGATCGAGCGCACGCGGCTTCGTGCGAACTCGGGTATCTCCTCCCCGACGACGACCTGGACATTGCGCCCGTCGCGCACGCCGCGGATCCCCAGCGAGGCGGCCACGCTCACGGCGAGTTCGAACTCCTCGTCGTCGCGGAAGCTGTGGTGGTCCGTGTCGATCGCGATCACCATCCGCGATCGCCTCGACTGTTCGTATTGGCGCACCATGAGGGTGCCGGTCTTCGCCGTTGATTTCCAGTGCACGTGCCGCTGCGCGTCCCCGGGCACGTATTCACGGATCGCGTGGAACGAGATATCCGCGTCCACCAGAACGGGGGAGGGGCGACCGTCGAGGTCACGGATGAATCCCGCCGAGGTCGGCGGGATCGACGTCGTGCGCGGGTGGATGTAGAGAGTGTGCGTCTGGGCCCACGTCGCCTCTCGCCGCAGAAGCCCGAGGGGGTCGCCGCGCACCGAGCTGATCGGCCCGATCGTGACGACCCCGCGGCGGGGCGCGGGGATCTCGATGGCCTCCTCGTGGGAGGTTCCTCGTCGCAGCAGCGGCACCGCGATGTCGATGAGACCCGCGCCCACGGGAATATCGACGGTGCCCGGCAAGGCGACGGCGACGGCGTCGTTGCGCACGGTGATGCGTGCGCGCGCGCTCGATCCGGCCACCACCCGGTCGTGCGCGAGCTCGAAATCGACCTCGTACGGTCGTGCGCGCAGGAGGAAGGGGAGCGCCAGCAGCAGCAGTACCCCTGCGAGCACGCCCGCTGCCACCAGCTCCGCGATCCCGAAACGGATGCCGACGCCAAGGCCCACCGTGGCGGCGATGAGTGCGAGCCACCCGCCCGGACGGACGACACCCCGCACCCGGTGCCATGCCTGGACCATCCGTTGGCTGATGCGGTGCCAGACGCTGACTCCACGCATCGCGATGACCGTCGTGCCGCGCGTCTGCGTCATGCGCGTGCGACCGCTCGCCTGCGTCGAGGTCGCCTCGCGCGTCAGGGTCGAGGGGGATCCGGTCATGTCGCCTCGCGCTGTGTCGGCGGCGCGACATCCAGCAGCACCTGGCCGATCACCGCGCGCGCCGTGACACCGTCGAACTCGGCCTCCGGGTCGAGCACGAGCCGGTGCGCGAGCACGGCCTCGGCGAGGGCCTTCACATCGTCGGGCGTCACGAAACCCCGACCGTGCGCGATCGCCCACGTCTTTGCGGCGCGGGTGAGCGCGATGGCGCCACGAACGCTGACGCCGAGGCGCACCTCGACAGCGGCGCGCGTGGCGTCCACGATCCGTGCGATGTAGTCCAGGACGAGTGGGCTGACGTAGACCTCACGGGCAAGGAGGGCCATTCCTCGGATGCCGTCGAGCGAGACCACCGGCGAGAGCTCGACGCGCTCGGCCGCCGTTCCTTCGAGGATGCGCAGGGTCGCGGCGTGATCGGGGTAGCCCAGGGTGGCCTTGATGAGGAACCGATCGAGCTGCGCTTCGGGAAGACGGTAGGTCCCGGCCTGCTCGATGGGGTTCTGCGTAGCCACGACGAGGAAGGGCTGCCCGACGGGCCGGGTCACACCGTCGATGGTGACGTGGCCCTCCTCCATGACCTCCAGGAGAGCGGACTGCGTCTTCGGGCTGGCGCGGTTGATCTCATCGGCCAGCACGATGTTGGCGAACACCGGTCCGCGGTGGAACTCGAACTCGCCCCGCTTCTGGTCGTAGACGGTGATGCCGGTCACGTCCCCCGGGAGCAGGTCGGGGGTGAACTGGATGCGCGAGCTCACGCCGTCGACGCTGTGGCCCATTGCCCGGGCGAGCGAGGTCTTCCCCGTCCCCGGGTAGTCCTCGAGCAGAAGGTGGCCCTGCGAGATCATCGCGGTGAACGCCAGCTCGATGACGTGGCGCTTGCCGAGCACGACCTGCTCGACGTTCTCGACGAGAACGCGGAACGTGTCGTGAAATCTGGTCACCTGGTCTGCTGTGACGGTCATGGGGTCCTCTCGCGGATCACGGTGTGGGGGTGGGGCAGACAAGGCCCGTATGGGTGTAGGCGTCCAGGCCGCTCAGTCGACCCGAGAACGAGACGGTGATCTCCCACGACGTCTCGGTCCCGCCGGCGTCCGGTGTGCCCGCCGTGGCGATGCTGTAGTCGGCAGGCGCGGCATCCACCATCGTCGCGGACGGTTCGCCAGCGTCGTCGCAGGTGGTCGGAAAGACGACCTGTGTCGTGTAGGCGGCGCCGGTCGGAGTGATCGTCGTGCTGTCGGCGGAGCAGACGTCGCCGACGCACCACCACGCCTCGATCGTCCCCGGGTCATCGCCGGTGCGGAAGAGGCTCGCGAAGTCGGTCGTGCGCGAGGAACCGAACCGCGTCTCGTAGCGCGGATGCTCCAACGAGGGACCGGTCACCTGCGACCAGCTGGCAGTCTGACCCGACACGGTCGGTCCCGAGGCGATCGTGTAGGTCGCGGTCCCGGAGGGCGGCGGGATCGGTTCCGTCGGTTGCGCCGTGACCGGGCCGGCCGTGGCGACGCCGAACGAGGTGGCTCCGACGCGGTACTCCGCGCACGCGCGCGCCGACGTGTCCTCCCAGACGGTGCCGGCGAGGAGTTCGTCGACCGTCCCGCCGGTCACGTTCCCGACGAACTCGACCGTGCAGGCGGCACCGGTGGTGATCCCGACCCACAGCTCGGTCCCGACGCCGTTCGCGGTGACGCTCGCGATAGCTCGGACCTCCCCGCTGCCGTCATCGGACGGCTCGAGGCGCAGCTGCAACCGGGGAGCTCCGATGCCGTAGGCGACGACGGACGTTGACGAGCCCTCGGTCGTTCCCGAGGCAATCGGCGGGTAGTCGAAACGAGACAGGGGAGTCACGGTGAGCGTCGTCTCCCGGTTGGCCCCCACGACGAAGTTCGGGAAAACGACCTCGCCGCCGCCCTGCGGGACGCCGAGCGTTTCGGAGGCGCCGGTGACGGGGCTGGTTACTCGGACCGAGCCGGTGGTCGAGTCGAATCCGCTGACGGTGATCGCCGCGACGTGACCGGTGCCGTCGGTCGTCGGCACGGGTGTGGCTGAGACGCTCGTCGGGGCCTCCGGCGCGACGTAGGGCCAGGCGGTGACAGCGTTCGTGGGCGTGCGGGACTCTCCGACGCTGTTGACGGCCCACGCCTGGTAGCGGACCTTCGTTCCCGGTTCGGCGGTGATCGGCGGGCACAGCCCGTCCGCACCGCACGTCACTTCCTGGCCGCCACCGCTGACGCGGAAGGACTCGACCGCCGGGTAGGACCCGCCACCGCCGGTGACGCGCAGCGTCACGCTGGAGGCGTCGAAGGCGGTCCACTCGATCGTCGCCGGGTCCGCCGGCAGGCCCCGGAGGTCCAAGACGACCGTTCCCGTCCGCTCGCCCGTGGAGAGACGGCCCTGCGCGTCGGTGACCTCGAAGGTGCCCGTGCAATCCGAGGCGCCCGGCGCATCGGATGCCCACGTCGCGCGCACCGCGGATGCCGAGGCCACCGAGAAGGTCACGTCGGTGCAGTTGGCGGGGCTGGTCACCGACACCAGGCGCAGCGGCGTGCCGGGAAGCGGGTTCACCTCGCCGGCGATGCCGATGACGGGGATGTCGCACGACGTCGAGCCGGCGGCCTGGGAGCACTGTTGTGTGACGGTTCCCGCCTTGGGGAGGGTTGAGGGCGCGGGCCCCACCACGAGGGTGAGCGCCGCCGTTTCGGCATCCGGATGGCTGAGGAGCCGCACGGTGACGACCTCGGCGCGCCCCGGGTTCGCGTTGTCGGCTCCGATGACCTCGAGACTCGACCCGGTCAGCGACACCTGGAACTGGTCCCCCGGCGCCTCGACCGCGTAGACCAGTGATGCCCAGTCGGGCGTGCCGGTCCACGAGGTCAGCTGTCGCAGGTCGTAGACCGCTGATTGGCCGGGACTCAACGTGCGGGATGCTGCCGCGAGGATCGGTTGCGGCGCCTCCGCCTCGATGAGGAACCTGACCGTGAGCACCGTCCAGTCCTCTGCGCCCACCAGTCGGGCCTGAATGGTGCAGGTGTCGCTCCAGGGGGCTCCCGCCCCCGCCGTGTAGCGCAGCGTCGTCGAGCCCTCCCGCTCGCACGACGCTCCGGCCCGGGCGCCCCCCGGCGTTGCACTCGAGGAGAGCTCCAGTTCGCTGCCGCGCGGAACAGCGATGATCGCGGAGAGGTCGACGTCGACTGCATCGTTCTCGCCGACGGAGAACGCGCCCGTCCCCGTGCGCAGCGTGGGACGCAGGTCCGACTCACCGGGAACACGCAAGAACCCGTAGGAGGTGACGGAGGACCCATCGGCCGCCGCGCCCGTGACCTGGAACGCGATCACCATCGCCTCGGGCTGCGCCGTGCCCGCGATCCGTCGACCGCTCACTGTCGCGTTCGGCGTCTCGCGCCACAGGTCGAGCTCCAGCGAGTCCGGGTCGCCGCCCGCCCAGGTGACCTTGCCCGTCAGCACGTCGATGCCCTCATCGAAGCCGTCGATCGTCTCAGCGGTGAGCACGGTGTCGCGCACTTCCGGATAGTCGGGCACGGGATTGCGCACGATCTTCAGCACGATCAGGCCCATCGCGGTGTCGCCGGCGGGGTTGGTCACCGTGTAGACGAACGAGAATGTTCCCAGGACGTCCCCCGACCGCACGGTGACAGTCCCCTCGTCAACAGACACGCCCACCAGGAGCGACTCCAGGTCGTCGTATTCCGCCGTCCCGGGTTGGGCGTTCGGACGCACCTCGGTGAGGGTGAGCTCCGCGCCGGACGGGTCGACGTCGTTCTCCAGCGGGGTGATGGTGGTTTCGCGGCTCGACCCCTGCCCGCCTTCGAGCTGGACATAGTCCGAGAAGGTCACCGGGCGCGGGTCGGACTGTGCGTCGCGAACGCCGACGAGGGCGAGTCCGGTCGCCGTGGCGCCGCGTCCGTCGCGGACCCGATATGTGAACGAGGCCTGCCCGCTCCAGGACGGCGGCGCGGTGTAGATGAGGCTCGTGCCGTCGGCTGACACGCTCGCAGTGCCGGCGGGTGTGCCGTCGGTTCCCACGGGCTGTTCGACGACGGCGTCCAGGGAGACGCTGTCGCCGTCGGGGTCTATCCCGAACGGATCGAAGGTGATCGTCGTCGACCTTCCGCTGAGCGCGCGTCCTTCGAGCGTGGCGGGCGCAGGAGCGGTGTTGGTCTCGTCGCCGAGGACCGTGATGGTGACCCGCGCGCTGTCCGTCAGTTCCGGGTACCCCACCCGGTACGCGGTATAGCTCACGCTGTACACGCCGGGGCTGTCGGGCGCCAGATAGCGCAGCGTGCGGCTGGTCGCGAAGGCCAGGCCGGCATCCGTCTCGTTGACGACGCGGGAGGGGTCGATCGCCAGCAGCCCCCCGGTCGGAGCCGAGTCGTTTCGCAGCACCGGGATGTCGATCTGCCCCCCGGCGCGCACGGTCGCGGTATCGGCGACCGCGATCGGGGGATCGGCGGTCGCTGCCGGGAGCAGGATGACCGTGAGCTGACCCGTCACCGCGGTCGCGGGGTTCTCGGTTCCGTCGGAGATCGTGTAGCGGACGACGCCGATCTCGCCGGGGGAGCCGTCCGCCGTCGTGCCGCTGGCTCGGATCGTGCTCTGTCCGACCGGATCCACGCTGAGAGAGGCGCCCGCGGTCGCTTGGGGGCGGACATCGCTGACCAGCAGGACGAGGTGGGCGGGGTTCGAGACGGCGTCGAGCACGTCGACGGTCGTGTCCTCGTTCGGACGCACGAACGCCACCAGCGGCGGCGCCGAGAGCTCGGCGTCCTCGCGCGCGATCGCCGTGACGCGCACGGTTGCCGTCTGTTCGGTCTCGCCGTCGCGGACCGTGTACTGCAGCACCGTCGATCCCGGGGACTCTGCGGTGTACGAGAACGAGAGCGCACCGGAATTGATACCGATCCCGGACTCGTCGTCGCCCGCGCTCACCGCCGTCAGAAGCGGGGATCCCGAGCCGCCGCGGACGCGGTCGCGCAGTTCGACGGTGACCGGGCGGCCGGCGACCGCGGTGACTGCGAACGAATCGGCCTCGAGTCGCGGCGCGGGCGCCACAGTGATCGTGAGGGCCCGGCGCGTCTGCGCACCTCGGCTGTCGGAGACGGTCACGGTGACCGATGCTGTCGTCGCCACGTCAGCGTTGGCATCCGGATGCTGGTACGTCAGTACGCCGGCGGGATCGACCGTGACCGAACCCGGGCCCGCGTCCACGGACGCTGCCGACACGTAGAGTGCGTCGCCATCCGGGTCGACGAAGGCGTCGAGGATGGGGAAGCTGATCGTTCCGCCGGGCGTCGTGGTCGGTTCCGGCCACTGCGCGAGGCACCGCGGGGCACCGCACCACTCCGGGGCGCCGTTCTGGCTCTCAGGCACGACGGTGATCGTGACGGTGGCTGGCGCGGACGTGAGCCCATCCACCGCGGTGCCGTCGGTGATGCGGTACTGGAACGTTGCGCTCCCCGAGGCATCCGCCGGAACATCGAAGGTCAGCAGCTGGTCGGCATCCGTCGTCGCCGGCTGCCCGAATGCCGACGCCGACACGGAGGCGGGGATCACGCTGAGCACGTCCTCGTTCGGATCGTGATCGTTCAGAAGCACCGGAAGCGCGACAGCGCGTCCGGCTCTCACCCCGAACGTGTCGTCCTCGGCGACCGGCGGCTTGGGTTCGAGGACCTCGGGTGCCACCGCGTCATCGGACTGCGCCGCGCTGATCTGCTCGTCGATCTGCCACGCCTGGGAGGAGGGCACGAGGTCGCCGTCGGGGATCGTCCACACCCAGCCCGATTGGGTCTCGTTCAGGATGAGGCGGCGGCCGTTCCCGAAGAACTCCGGGAGCGGATCGGCGCCCACCTCGGCGCCCGCATACTCGAGGGCTGACTCACCCGCCGTCAAGGACCACAGCGTCCCGCCGCCGGCGGGGGGAAGCCATGCGGCGAACACGTCCTCGCCGAGCGGGTGCGGTGCAGCAGGTACCCCGCGCACCTCGACACCGCCCGTGACCTGCCGCGGGGAGCCGTCCGACAGCGTCACGGCGACAAGCCCCTGCGAGTCGGCGACGAACACCTCATCCCCGGCATCGGCCGGCGCCGCCAGTCGCGCGTCCTGAAGCAGCGTCGTCTCGACGGGAGCGGACAGGCCCCGGATCCACAGTCGCCCGGTTTCGGCATCCAGCAGCACCCAGGTCTGGCCCACGAGTGTCATCGAGGCGCCCTCGCCCGGCGGCTCGGGCACGGCATCGACCCCGAGGATGCGCCCGCTCACCGGGTCGGCACGCAGCACCTGACCGGCGTCGGCGGAGAACGCCGCGAGCGTTCCGGCTCCTCCGAGGCTGATCGCGTCGGCAGGGAACGGCTCGTCCTCGTCGCCGGTGTCCAGGCGCGCCGCGCCCGGTCGCGAGAGCTGCCCGACGAAGACCTCGCCCGCTTCGGTGAGATAGGCCACCGACTCGCCGTGTGTGACGACGTCCCGGGTTCCCGAGGGGGTGGCGGCGAACGCGTCCGCGCCGGCGGTGTCCAGGTCCGCAGGAGTGGCGGGATCGACCGCGGCGACCTTGGTCCCGGAGGCGGCGAAGGCCCAGACTGCGTCGGTCGTCTGCGCGAGAGTGGTGGGCTGGGTGAGCTGCTTGACCGTATCGAGCTCGCGGATCTCCGCGTTGACGCGAGCGTAGTGACCGCCGCCCGAGCGTTGCAGAGCCCAGATCGTCCCATCATCGAGGGGTGTCTGCTGCGCGTCGTAGCCGGGCCACGCGACGGCCAGGCCCGCGACGAGCGCGGCGGTCAGGCCGAGCGCGCTGCCGAGGACCCAGCGCGGCACGGCGGAGCGTTGCCGTCCCTCGCGCCCGCGCGCCATGTCAGATCACGCTCCCGACGACGACCGCCGCGATGCCCGCGACGACGATCGCTCCGCCCGCGACCGCGGGCCACAGCCAGACGGGTCGCCGTCGCGCGACCGTTTCGGGAAGATCGTCGCTCGGCGCGCGCTCCGTCACTGGGCGGCTGCGGGCCTGCCGTCGCCGCGCGGACTCGTGCGGCACCCGCGGACGCACGAAAGCCGGGGCATCGGAAGGCTCCCGCTCGGGCAGCGGTGCCGCCTCGGCCAGTTCGAGGGGAGTGACCGGCATGTTGCCTTCGTACTGCACCAGTTGCAGGGCATGGGCGAACTCCGCGGCCGTCGCGAAGCGATCGGCGGGATTCTTCGCGAGCGCGCGGCGCAGCACCTCCTCGAGCCCGGGAGGAAGATCCGGGCGATCGATCGGGGTGTAGGCGGCACGACGGATGCGTGATTTCAGGTGGTCTCGTGTGTTCTCGCTGTGCGACGGGCGTTCGAAGGGACTGCGACCGGCCAGGAGGGAGTACACGGTGGCGCCGAGGCTCCACACCTCGGCGGCAACGGAGCCGCTCGTGCGCTCGTCGATGATCTCCGGAGCGCTCCACGGCACGCTCATCGCGAAGACCTCGACGCCTTCGCGGGCCGATACCGATGCCGCGATCCCGAAGTCCGAGAGCACCGGCATCCCGTAGGTGGTCAGCAGGATGTTGGAGGGCTTGATGTCGCGGTGGAGCAGCCCTGCCCGGTGAGCCGACTCGAGCGCGGATGCGACCTTCACGCCGGTTCGCAGCACTTCGTCCACGGGGATCGTCTCGCGCCGATAGCGGGCGGCGAACGAGGCGGGGCAGTACTCCATCACGATGTACGGTCGCCCGTCCGGCGAGACGCTGGCCTGGTAGATCGTGAGGATCGACGGGTGCGCGGACAGGTGCGCCATGGCGTCGGCCTCAGCCGCGAACATCCGCAGCAGCGCCTCGTCGACGATGTCTTCGAGCAGAACCTTGACGGCGACCGCGCGGCGGGGCATGTCCTGCTCGTAGAGGAACACGTCGGCGAAGCCGCCGGCCCCGAGTGGGCGCACGTAGCTGAAGCCGGCCAGAACGGGCGCCGCGGCGGGGAGCCGGCTAGGCACCGAGACCCCACGCGCCCCGGCGCCCCCCGTGGGCGCGGCGAGCCGGTCGATTCATGCCCCAAGCCTAAGTCGCCGCCCTGAGCCAGCGCTGTAGGCATCCACCTAGGCTGGACACATGACGATCCCCTCCCTGCCGCTGCTCGACGACAACCGCATCCCTCAGTTGGGCTACGGCGTCTTCAAGGTGCCCGCCGATGACACCCGACGCGCCGTGCTGGAGGCGTTCGAGCTCGGCTACCGGCACATCGATACCGCGGCGATCTACGGGAACGAGGAGGGTGTCGGCGCGGCCATCGCGGAGAGCGGGATTGCCCGCCAGGAGCTGTTCATCACCACGAAGCTCTGGAACGACCGCCACGACGGCGATGAGCCCCGGGCCGCGCTCCGAGAGAGCCTCGACAAGCTCGGTCTGGATACGGTCGACCTGTACCTGGTGCATTGGCCGACCCCCGCCCGCGACAACTATCTGCACGCCTGGCAGCGCTTGATCGAACTGCGCGACGAGGGCCTGACCCGCAGCATCGGCGTCTCGAACTTCCTCGTCCCGCATCTCGAGCGCATCGTCGCGGAGACCGGGGTGGCACCCGTCGTCGATCAGATCGAGCTGCACCCCGCGTATCAGCAGCGCGAGGTCGTGGAGTGGGCGCAGGCGCACGGCATCCGCATCGAGGCCTGGGGGCCGCTCGGTCAGGGGAAGTACGACCTGTTCGGCACTGCCGCGGTCGCCGATGCGGCGGCGGCGCACGGCAAGACACCCGCGCAGGTCGTGCTGCGGTGGCACCTCGACAAGGGGAACATCGTCTTCCCCAAGTCGGTGCGGCGTGAGCGCCTCGCCGAGAACATCGATGTCTTCGACTTCGCGCTGACGGATGCCGAGATCGCCGCGATCGACGCCCTCGACCCCGGCGACGGCTCGGGTCGTGTATCGGCGCACCCGGATGAGGTCAACTGACGGACGAGGCCGGCCGCCGCACGGGGTGTGCTGACCCCGTGCGGGCCACTCAGATCCAGGTCGGCGACCAGTTGTGCAGGCGCCAGAAGTCGTAGGGCACGCTGGTCGCCGTGAGGATCGGGTACCAGAAGGCAGCGAGCACGACCGCGACGATGAGGAAGACAGCGACGACCCGCTGCCCGGTCACCCGTCTCGCATGTGTCGCGCCCTCCGGATGCGCCAGATCGCGCAGCGCCAGCGCGAGCGCCAGCAGCAGGAACGGCAGCATCACGACCGTGTAGAACTGGAACACGGTTCGCTCCGGGTACAGCAGCCATGGAACCCAGGTGACCGCGATCCCGGTCAGCACGAAGCCCGAGGCCGGATCGCGTCGACGAACGAATCGGATGGCGAGGTAGACGCATGCGGCGACGGCCGCGTACCAGACGAGCGGGTTCGGCATCGAGTAGATGTTCTGCACGCACCCGGCGGCGGCAGTGCACCCCGCCTCTCCGAGCGGGTCGCTGTGATAGAACATCGAGGTCGGACGGGCCAGGAGGGGCCACTGCCACGCGGGGCTCGCGTAGCTGTGGCTTGCCGACAGATTGACGTGGAAGCCGTACATCGACTGGTGGTACGCCCACAGGCTCTGCAGCGGCAGCGGCACCCACGACCAGAGGCCGGTGGCCGAGCCGGCGTCGACCGCATGCCGGTCGTAGCCCCCGTCGGTGACCAGCCACCCCGTCCAGGAGACCAGATAAACGAGGAAGGCGGGGGGAACGAGCAGCAGGAAGGTCACCGGTCCCTGGCGCGCGACGGCGTCTGCGGGCCAGAACTCGATGGCACGTCGACGCCGTTCCAGGGCGTCGGTGATGACGAGATAGATCCCGATGCCGGCGAGGACGTAGAGGCCCGACCACTTCACGGCGGTCGCCGCACCCGCCGCGAGGCCGGCCGCGACCACCCACGGTCGCGCCCAGAACACCGGCCCCCAGCGTCGCACCGGCGCGGGCCCGCCGTCTGTCGCATCCGTCGCCGGTACCCCTCTGCGGGCCCACTCGCGTTCTCGGAGCCATCGCCTGTCCAGGAGCACGAACCAGAACGCGAGCAGCGTGAAGAACATGACGAACGTGTCCAGCAGGGCAACGCGGCTGAGCACGATCGCGAGTCCGTCGATCGCCATGAGGCCGGATGCCGCCGTCGCGACACCGATCGAGCGCGTGAGGGTGAGGGCCACCAGGTAGAGCAGCAGGACCGCGACGGTTCCGAACAGCGCCGTCGCGAAGCGCCATCCGACGGAAGAGTCGGCGCCGAACAACGCCATGCCCGCGCCGATCAGGAGCTTCCCGAGCGGCGGGTGGACGACGTAGCTGCCGTCCTCGAGGAAGATGTCGGTCTCGCCGCTGGCGAACCGGCTGTCGGCGTCATCAGGCCAGGTCGCCGGGTATCCGAGGTTCCACTGCGTCCAGGCATCCTTGACGTAGTAGGTCTCGTCGAAGACGAGCTCGTGTGGATGCCCGAGGTTCCAGAAGCGCAGGATGCCGGCGACAGCGGTCACGACGGCAGGGACCGCGATCTGTAGCCGAGGGGAGGTGGCAACGCGCGCCCTTAGGCGATCGTAGACCGTCGGGCGCGCGGGGCTCTCGACGGCGGTGGTCACCACGACAGCCTATTCGCGACCGGCTGCCGGCTTGTCGGATCGCGCGTTCCGCGGCGGCGTCGGCGGATCGTCCGTGATCCCGAGGAGGAACCCCGCGATCTGGAGGGACGTGCCCTCCACGACCGGTCCGGTGCCGAAGGCCCAGTCGGCGTCCGTGGCGCGTACGGTTCGTCCGGCCACGACTGCTCGACGTTCGAAGGGACCCACGGCCTGCGCGTAGAGTGCCACGGCACCGGAGGTCATCGGGTCGACGGAGAGGTCTTGACCGAGTTCTTTCGCGGTGCGCAATGCGGCAGCGAGCGCTCGCGCCACAACGCGAATGCCGCGGCGACGTGCACGCAGAGCAGCTCGGAACGCTGCGACATCCCCGCCGGCGACCTGCCACTCGCGGGACAGCCCCGCCTGCGCGGCGAAGTCCGTCCACAGGGGTCTGTCGCCGATCAGCGAGGTCACGTTCTCGATGAGGGCGTCCAGTTCCCGTCGACGATCGCTCGAGACGACGCCCTCGTCCTCGCGGGGGCGTCCGCTGAGCGGCAGGTGCCGCAGGAAGTCCGCCATCGGCTCAGCGTACCGGTCGGGGTCGGGGCACTCGCGGACCGGTGCATGCGTCGCGGGCAATGTGACAAATGTGACAGGCGCGTCCGACACTCTCCGCGACGCCCGCGGACCAATGTGACTGTCACATACGGCGACCGCTAACATGACACAAGAGGCGCGGAGAACACGCACACAGGGATGTGACCGTGCTCACCCGGGAGGCGTGCGATGAGCGAGGGTACCGGCGGACGACCGCCGAGCATCCGCGATGTTGCGCGGATGGCCGGAGTCTCTCACCAGACGGTGTCGCGCGTTCTCAACGACCATCCCAGCATCCGCCCCGAGACTCGCGAACGCGTCCTGCAGGTCATGAGCGAACTGCGATACACGCCTAATCGCGCGGCGAGGATGCTCGTCACCAGTCGCTCCCAGACGATCGGCATCCTCGCCGCGTCGTCCACGCAGTACGGCCCGGCCTCGAGCATTGCGGCGATCGAATCGGCGGCGCGCGAACGCGGCTACTGGGTCTCCACCGCCAACATCGATGCTGCCGACCCGGAATCGATCACCGCGGGGATCGCCCATCTGACGGCGCAATCCATCGAGGGGCTGGTCGTCATCGCGCCGCAGGTACGCGTCTTCCGCGCTCTCGCGTCGCAGCGCATCGACGTTCCCTATGTGACGCTGCAGTCGGCGGTTCTCGGTCCCGAGCACACGCTCTCCGTCGACCAGATCGCGGGTGCACGGATGGCGACGCGGCACCTGATCGAGCTGGGACACCGGCAGATCTACCACATCGCGGGCCCCCAGGACTGGATCGAAGCCGAGGCTCGCATGCGCGGTTTCCTGGACGAGATGGACGCCCACGACCTTCCCATGACGGCGCCGATCCTCGGCGACTGGACGGCGGAGTTCGGCTATCACGCGGGGCGTGAGCTCCTGCGGGTTCGGGACTTCACCGCCGTCTTCGCCTCGAACGACCAGATGGCGCTCGGACTACTCCACGCTGTTCGGGACGAGGGGCTTTCGGTACCGCGAGACATCAGCATCGTCGGGTTCGACGACATCCCCGAAGCCGCCCACTTCTGGCCGCCACTGACGACCGTTCGTCAGGATTTCGCAGAGCTCGGTCGACGCTGTGTCTCCCTCCTGCTGGACGCTGCGACCACCTCGGCTGCCGCGGATGCTCCCGGCACGATCGCCCCCACGCTCATCCCGCGCGCCTCGACGGGAGCCCTCGGCCGGCTCTGAGACCGTCGCGGTCGTGACCATCTGCTCTCGCGGGTGCGTTATCAATCCGAGACCTTTCGTGCTTGACACCCGGGACTGACGCGAGGCTATAGTTTCGCAATGTGACCGGTCACATGGACTGTCACACCGATCGACACTGATCGGAACGAAGGAGTTCACCCATGCCGCCCAAGGAAGCAGCGGGCACCGCCGACGGATACGCCGCCGGCGTGAAGGCCGAGGTCGCGATCGCCCGCACCCGGGCCGATGTCGCGCACCGACAGGCCGAACTGGAGCAGCGCGGGCTCGTCGCTTGCCCCCGCGGAAACGTCTCGGCGCGCATCGGCGCCGCGGAACTGTTCGTGATCGCTCCCGCCGGTGCATTCCTCGACAAGATCTCGCCCGAGCGCATGGTCGTTTGCGATCTGGACGGTGCGGCGTTGCCCGAAGTGCTCGGCAGCGACCGACTGCCATCAGCGGATGCCCCCGTCCACTCCCGCATCTATCGGGACGTTCCCACCGCCAACGCGATCGTTCACACCGACTCACCCTTCGCCCTGGCCTGGGCTGCCCGCGCCGAGACGCTGCCGTGCCTCACCACCGCCGCCGCCGAGGACTTCGGTGGGGCGGTGCCGGTGATCGCCCCGGACCTGGCAGATCCCGCAGCCATCGGCGAGGCGGTTGTGAGCGAACTCTCGTCCGGACGGGCAGTCGCTCTGGTGCGCGCCGTCGGCGTCTTTGCCGTCGGATCGGATCTGCGCGAGGCGCTACGCCGAGCCTCTTCGCTGGAAGTCGCCGCGCGTCACGCGGTTCTCGTCTCTGCAACCGGTCCGGTCGAGGCCCTCGCAATCGACGACGCCGTCGCGGTCGCGCTGCACGACCGCGCGCGACGGCGCGCGACCTCGGTCCCTGACGCCCACACCCTCGGGTCGGGGCTCAGCCACAACTGAATACCTGAATGCCCCACAACTGAACACACACACCAAGACAACGATGTCCTTCAGAAAGGAAATCACTGTGAAGAGCAAGAAGATTCTGCTCGCCGGAGCGGCAACGC
Source organism: Microbacterium sp. bgisy207 (assembly GCF_057706855.1). Taxonomy (NCBI): domain Bacteria; kingdom Bacillati; phylum Actinomycetota; class Actinomycetes; order Micrococcales; family Microbacteriaceae; genus Microbacterium; species Microbacterium sp. bgisy207. The sequence goes on along the minus strand of NZ_JBYIPB010000019.1, from coordinate 1,146 downwards.
TCGCCGCCGGTGCCCTGCTGCTCTCCGGATGCTCCGGCTCCGGTGGCGGCGGATCGACCGACGGCGGCGGAGACGGCGGCCTCGTCGGCGTCGCGATGCCCACCAAGAGCTCGGAACGCTGGATTCAGGATGGTGACGCCGTCAAGTCGGAGCTGGAGGAGCAGGGGTTCACCGTCGACCTGCAGTACGCCGAGGACGACATCCCGACGCAGGTCTCGCAGATCGAGAACATGATCACCAAGGGCGCCGAGGCGCTCATCATCGCCTCGATCGATGGCACGACTCTCACGAGCGTCCTCCAAGAGGCGGCAGATGCTGGTATCCCCGTCATCGCCTACGACCGCCTCATCCGTGACACCGAGAACGTCGACTACTACGCGTCGTTCGACAACTACCAGGTCGGCGTCCAGCAGGCCACGTCGATCCTGAACGGCCTCGGACTGACCGAACTCGACGGCACCCCGATCGAGGGAGCACCTGCCGGCCCGTTCAACATCGAGCTGTTCGCCGGTTCGCCCGACGACAACAACGCGTACTTCTTCTGGAACGGCGCGATCGACACGCTGCAGGACTACTTCGATGACGGCACGCTCGTCGTGAAGTCGGGCCAGACGGAGTTCGAGCAGGCGGCGACGCTGCGGTGGGACGGCGAAACCGCCCAGAGCCGGATGGAGGACATCCTGACGGCGTACTACTCGGACGGCTCGCAGGTCAACGCGGTGCTCTCGCCCTACGACGGCATCTCGCGCGGCATCATCTCGGCCCTCACGGACGCCGGGTACTCAGTCGGGCCCGAGTGGCCGATCATCTCGGGTCAGGATGCCGAGCTCGACTCGGTCAAGGCGATCAACCGCGGTGAGCAGTACTCCACGATCTTCAAGGACACCCGCCTGCTCGCGCAGGTCGCGGTCGACATGGCGGTCGCGCTGCTGAACGGCGAGACTCCTGAGGTCAACAACACGACGGACTACGACAACGGCGTGAAGGTCGTCCCGTCGTATCTGCTGGAGTCGGCGATCGTTGTCAAGGACAACATCACCGAGGTCCTCGTGGACAGCGGGTACTGGACCGAAGCCGAGATCAACGGCTAAGAACGATCGAAGGTTGTGTCGGGGGGTGCTGAGCCGCCCGACACAACCCAGAGGA
>NZ_JBYIPB010000018.1:0-44658 GCF_057706855.1 Microbacterium sp. bgisy207 | reverse complement strand
AGCCGTTCTTGATCGTCAGTACCGACCCAGTGGGGGTGGTCACCCGGTGGGCGCTCGAGGTCGCGCGCTCCTCTTCAGCGGCTAGAGACGCAGACAGTGACGCGTCTGATACCCGACCCATCTCGGCTCCTACGTTGAGGTTTGTGCTTGCGCTGGCGTTGCGGAGCCGACGGTACCACGGGGATGTTTCTCACTTGAGTCACGTCCGTTCACGGGTCAGGTAGAGCTTGAGCGACTCGTGCCAGTTGGGTGTGGTGAATCCGGTGGTTTCGAGTTTGGTGAGGTTGAGGGTGCTGTGCGCGGGGCGAGGCGCGACGGGCCCGGCGGCGTTCGCGTAGTACTGATCGGTGGTGACGGGGGTGATGCGTGCGGGGTCGTGGCCGGTGTGTTGGTAGACGGCGCGGGCGATGTCGTACCAGGTGGTGGGTTGGCCGGTTCCGGTGATGTTGTAGGTGCCGTGGGGGGCGCGGGTGTCGAGGAGGTGTTGGATGCCGGCGGCGATGGTGGTGGTGAAGGTGGGGCGTCCGGTTTGGTCGGCGACGACGGTGGGGTTGATGCCGCGTTCGGCGAGGGTGGCCATGGTGCGGACGAAGTTGTGGCCGTCGCCGATGACCCAGCTGGTGCGGATGATGTAGTGGCGGGGGACGGTGGCGACGATGGCGTCGCCGGCGGCTTTGGTTTGGCCGTAGACGCCGAGTGGGGCGATGGGGTCGGTCTCGGTGTAGGGGGTGTCGGAGGTGCCGTCGAAAACGTAGTCGCTGGAGATGTGGACGAGGGTGATGCCGTTGTCGGTGGCGATGCGCGCGAGGGCGGTCACGGCGGTGACGTTCGCGGCCCACGCGTCGCGACGGCCGGTGGGGGTTTCGGCGGTGTCGACGGCGGTGTATGCGGCGGCGTTGATGATGGTGCCGTAGTCCCGCCACCGGCGTGCGGTGGCCAGGTCGGGGCTGGTGAGGTCGAGGTTCTCGCGGGTGGCGTACTCGATGTGGTCTGCGTCGCCGAACTGGTCGCGCAGGGCGCGGCCGAGTTGCCCGTTCGCGCCGGTGACGAGGATCCGTTTCGGCCCGATGGGGGTGACGTCTGCGAGGCGGGGGTGGTTCTTGTCTTTCTCGCTGATCTGCACCTGCTCGAGAGGGATGGGCCAGTCGATCGCGGCGGTCTCGTCGGCGAGGTTCAGGAACGAGTACTCGGCGGTGGGGGACCAGTGGTCGTTGACCAGGTAGGTGTAGGCGGTGTCAGGTGCGAGGGTTTGGTACGAGTTCCCGACCCCGCGGGGGACGAAGATCGCTTTGGACGGGTCGAGTTCGGTCGTGTAGACGGCGCCGAATGTGGGGCCCTCGCGCAGGTCGACCCAGGCGCCGAAGATCCGCCCGGTCGCGACCGAGACCCACTTGTCCCACGGTTCGGCGTGGATGCCGCGGGTGGTGCCAACGGCGTCGTTGAACGAGATGTTGTTCTGCACCGGGCCGAAATCGGGAAGACCCAGGCCGGTCATCTTCTCGCGCTGCCAGTTCTCCTTGAACCAGCCCCGCGCGTCGCCATGGACGGGAAGGTCGAACACCACCAGCCCCGGGATCGGCGTCTCGGTCACCGACAACGCCTTGCCGTACTCCGTCACGGTCACTGCCCCTTCGCGGCGTAGAACGCCTCGACACCGTCTTTGGACGGCGCCCACCATGCCTCGTTCGCGCGGTACCAGTCGATGGTCGCGGCAAGACCCGCCTCGAAGTCCTGGAACCTGGGGGTCCACCCCAGCTCGGTGCGCAGCTTGGTGGAATCGATCGCGTACCGCAGGTCGTGACCTGCCCGGTCGGTGACGTGATCGTACGCATCCTGCGGCTGCCCCATCAGGGTGAGGATCAACTCGACCACCGTCTTATTGTTCTTCTCCCCGTCGGCGCCGATCAGGTACGTCTGCCCGATCTCACCCTTCTCGAGGATGGTCAGCACCGCCGAGGAGTGGTCGTCGGCGTGGATCCAGTCCCGCACGTTCTCGCCGGCGCCGTAGAGCTTGGGACGGATCCCGCGGATCACGTTCGTGATCTGCCGAGGGATGAACTTCTCCACATGCTGGAACGGCCCATAGTTGTTCGAACAGTTCGAGATCGTCGCCTGCACCCCGAAACTGCGCACCCACGCCCGCACCAGCAGATCACTCCCGGCCTTCGTCGACGAATACGGCGACGACGGGTTATACGGGGTGCTCTCGGTGAACCGGTCCGGGTCATCAAGCTCCAGATCGCCGTACACCTCATCGGTGGAAATGTGATGAAACCGCGTCCCGTACTTCCGGGCCGCCTCCAACAGCGTGTACGTCCCGACGATGTTCGTATCCAAGAACGGACGCGGATCATGCAGGCTGTTGTCGTTATGAGACTCCGCCGCGTAATGCACGACGGCATCAGCATCCGCCACCAGCGGGTCCACGACGGCGGCGTCAGCGATGTCGCCGACGACCAGCCGCACGCGGTCGGCAGGCAGCCCCTCCAGCGATGCGCGGTTGCCCGCGTACGTCAACTTGTCCAGCACCACCACGGAGTCATCGGTGTGCTCCACCACATGATGCACAAAATTCGACCCGATAAACCCCGCACCACCAGTCACCAGAAGCGTGCGTGCCATTACTTGCCCCTCTGCAGCAGGTCGAGCAGGTAGCTGCCGTATCCGGACTTCTTCAGCGCGTGAGCGCGGGCCTCGAGCTCGGCATCCGTCAAGAAGCCCTGGCGCCAGCCGATCTCTTCAGGCGCGCCGATCTTCATACCCGTGCGCCGTTCGATGGTGCGGACGTACTCGGCAGCGTCAAGCATCTGGTCGAACGTGCCGGTGTCGAGCCACGCCGTGCCGCGCGGAAGGACCTCGACCTGCAATGCGCCGCGTTCCAGGTACACGAGGTTCACATCCGTGATCTCGTACTCACCCCGGGCCGACGGCTTCAAGTCCCGCGCGATCGCGACCACATCATTGTCGTAGAAGTACAACCCTGGAATGGCGTAGTTGCTTTTCGGCTCAACCGGCTTTTCCTCGATCGAGATGGCGCGCCCGGTTGCGTCGAACTCAACCACGCCGTAAGCCTGAGGCTCAGCCACCCAGTACGCGAACACAGCCGCGCCGTCGACGTCCGCGTAGCGAGTCAGCTGCGATCCTAGACCTGGCCCGTAGAGAAGATTGTCGCCCAGAACGAGAGCGACCTTGTCGTCGCCGATGAAGTCGGCACCGATCGTAAACGCCTGAGCGAGCCCGTCAGGCGACGCTTGGATTGCGAAGGTCAGGTTGACGCCGAACTGCGAGCCGTTACCGAGTAGGCGTGCGAAATGCTCTGCATCGTGTGGAGTCGTGATGATGAGGATGTCGCGGACTCCTGCCAGCATCAGTGTGGACAGCGGGTAGTAGACCATCGGCTTGTCATAGACCGGAACGAGCTGCTTGGACACACCCAAAGTGATCGGATGCAGCCGGGTGCCGGAGCCGCCAGCAAGAATGATGCCCTTCACGTCTTCCTCTTCTCGGTTGGGGACGGGGGAGCGCCACCCAAGTTTCTACCTGCTACTGGTTGCTGGCATGTAAACAAGCGGAGGCGATAGATGCCTGCGCAGGGGATCGGGGGCGTGAGGAACGGATCGGTGACAGCTGATCGTTAGTGCCGGGAGGCGCTGGCGGGGAGGATGTCGTCATGCCCGGTCCCTATCCCAGAGAGTTCCGCGAGGATGTCGTCGCGGTCGCTCGTAGCCGTGAGAGCGGCGTCACCATCAAACGGATCGCCGCCGACTTCGGGATCAGCGAAGCGACCCTGCAGAACTGGCTCCGCCAAGCCGATGTCGAGGAGGGCAATCGTCCTGGTCAGACCGCGGCGGACGCCGCGGAGGCGCGGGAGCTGAAGAAGCGGATCCGGTTGCTCGAGCAGGAGAACGAGGTCCTTCGGCGGGCGGCGGCGTATCTGTCGCAGGCGAACCTGAAGCTCGGTGGCTCCCCAAAATGACGTACCCGCTCGTATCTGAGCTCGCCGACGCGGGGATCCCCGTGACGGTGTCGTGCCGGGTTCTCAAGCTCGCCCGCCAGCCCTACTACCGGTGGAGAGGCGACCCGGTCCGCGACGCTGACGTGCTCCGCGCGCATCGGATCAACGCGCTCCACGACGCCCACCACGACGACCCGACCTTCGGATACCGATACCTCGCCGACGAAGCCCGCCGAGCGGGGTGGCGGATGAGCCGTCGAACGGCGTGGAAGCTGTGCTCACAGGCCGGGATCCTCTCGTCCGCGCAACGCCGCCGGCGCGGGAAGGGCAAGAAAGCCGGCCCTCCTGTGTTCGACGACCACGTGCAGCGGGTGTTCCGCGCCGACGCGCCGAACCGGGTCTGGCTCACGGACATCACCGAGCATCGCACTACCGAGGGCAAGCTGTACTGCTGTGCCATCAAAGACGTGTTCTCCAACCGCATCGTCGGGTACTCGATCTCGGACCGGATGACCGCGAAGCTCGCCGTCGACGCCGTCCGAAACGCTGTCGCCCGCCGCGGCGAGGTCGCCGGATGCATCCTGCACGCCGACAGCGGCAGCCAGTTCCGCAGCCGGGCCATGGCCCGCGAGCTGCGCCGCCACGACATGGTCGGATCGATGGGCCGCGTCGGCGCCTCCCTCTTAACCGGCTATTCCATCCTGGATCCCTTGCGGCGACACGCCGAGCGCGATGAGGTGCGTGGGTCTTCTGGGTCGCGGGTGCAACATGTGTCGCATGACGGACAAGGAGGTCCTGCGGCTCGAGCAGCGTGACGGCGAGTGGGTGCTCGCCGGTGAGCACGCACCGCGGTTCGGGTTGGTGGAGGAGTACCTCGCGCATCTGCTGGATCGGAACTACTCGCCGGCGACGGTGAGGTCGTACGGGTATGACCTGCTCGCATTCTGCCGCTGGCTGACCGGGCAGGACCGCCTGCTGGAGGAGGTCACGACCGATGACCTCCTCGGGTTCCTCCGCGCATGTCGCGAGGCGACGCTGCCCGGCAGGCCGGGACCGAACGTCGTGGGGATGGACGGCCGCCCCCTGGATCGTTACGCGGCGACGACGATCAACCGCCGGCTCGCGGCGATCTCAGGGCTGTTCACGTATGCGGGACTGCGGGACCCTGCCAGACGCAACCCGGTCCCGCGGGGCAGGGAAGCGCGTTGGCGGACCAGCGGGGAGCGGTCGGGGATGCTCGCTCACATGGTCCGCCGCCCCGCAGCACGGTCCGCGTTGCGGTTGCGGGAGCCGCGACGGCTGCCGGTCGCGCTGTCGCCGCAGGACGCGGCGACGCTGGTGGGGAGTCTGAGGACTTGGCGGGATCGGGCGATCGCGGGGCTGATGCTGTGGTGCGGGCTGCGGTCGATGGAGGTCCTCGGCCTGCACGTGAAGGACGTCGATATCGGCGGCCGCTGGATCACTGTCACCGGGAAGGGCGCGAAGCAGCGTCGTGTCCCGCTGGATGCGGATGTCGCGTCAGTGATCGATGTCTACCTCCTCGCCGAGCGGCCCGAATCGGGCTCCGAGATCCTGTTCCTGGTCGGGAAGGGCCCGCATCGGGGCGGCCCGTTGACGGCGGCGGGGTTGCGGACGGTGTTCCGCTATCACCGGGGTCTGACCGGGGTGACCGGCGGGCACCCGCACGCGCTGCGTCACACGTTCGGCACCGTCCTCGCCGAGGCCGGTGTCGATCTCGCGGTGATGCAGGCGCTCCTCGGTCACGCGCACGTCGATACCACCGCCCGTTACGTCCACCTCGCTCCTGCTCATGTGAAGGCCCAGTTCGATGCGGCACGCGAACGCATCCGCGCTCAGCAGCGGTGACGCCCCGATCGCGTCGCTGCGAGGCTCCGATCTCCGGGACGCGTATCTGCGTCATCTGACGGCGACGGGCCGAGGAAATCTCCCCTACGAGCGGGCGGCGCGACGGTTCTTCGAGACCTGGTCGGACCCGCAGGACTGGGCCGCGACGCCGCTTGCGGAGCGGTTGTCGGCGGGGTCGGCGACGCGTCCGGTGATCACGTTCCTGATGCTGCACGGCGGGTTGCGGCCAGGCTACGACTATCTGCTGTCACGGAAGCTGTCACCGCTCTGGCGGGAGATCCAGACCAGCCCGCTGCGGGCCGAGATCGACGGGTTCCTTCACGAGGCCGAGCAGCTCGGGTTCACCGCTCGCACCCGGCTCGCGACCGGCTCCCAGGCCCCGATCCGGCTGCTGATCCAGACCGGGAAGCCGATGCGGCAACTCACCACCTTCGACCTGCACGAGTTCGCCGCGGCCTGCCGGGAACGGGAGCTGGCGACGGGGATCTCGCATCGCCACTACTTCTCGGCGATCAGCATGGCGCACATGGTGCTGTTCCACCTCGGTGTCCTCGACTCCCCGCCCCGCACCGGCGGCCCGGTCCCTTACGAGGAGCGGCTCGCCGAGGTCTCCGCGCCGTTGCGAGCGGAGCTGGTCGGCTACCTGGAACGCAAACGCGCGACCTGCGACCGAAAGACGGTATCGGCGACGGCGACCCGGCTGAAGCACTTCGGGGTCTTCCTCACCGACACCGACCCCGCGTTGACTTCCGTGCGGGATCTGGATCGGCGCCGTCACATCGAGCCGTTCCTCGCGTCGCTGGTCGACACGGTCAGCGACAAGGACGGGGCCCCGATCAGCATCGGGGACCGCAACCGGCGGGTCGTCGCGGTCGCGACGTTCCTGCGCGACATCACCGAATGGGGCTGGGACGCCGCGCCACCGCGGAAGGTGCTGTTCCGCGACGACATCCCGAAGCTCCCGCAAGTGCTGCCCCGCTACCTTCCGATCGACGCCGACCGGCGCCTCACCGCCGCTTTGACGGAGCATCCCGATAACGAGCTGGCCGCACTGGCGCTGCGATTGCAGCGGGCCTGCGGGCTGCGGATCGGGGAACTGCTTGATCTCGAGTTGGACTGCGTTCACGAGCTCGACGGGAACGGGGCATGGCTCAAGGTCCCGCTCGGCAAGGTCGCTACCGAACGCATGGTCCCGCTCGATCCCGAGACGCTCGCAGTGATCGACCGGGTCGCCCAGATCCGCTCCCACGGCAGACCACTCCCGCATCCGCGCTACCGGCGGCCCGCGCAGTTCCTGTTCACCTACCTCGGCCGCCGGCTCACACAGCAAGGCGTCCGTCGCGAGCTCGATCACGCCGCCGAGACCGCGGGCCTCGGGCACGTCACCTCCCACCAGCTGCGACACACCTACGCGACCGCGCTGGTCAATGCTGGCGTCTCCCTGCAAGCCCTCATGGCCCTCCTCGGCCACCAGTCCGCGGAGATGAGCCTCCGCTACGGGCGGTTGTTCGACGCGACGGTCCGAACCGAATACGAACGAGCCCTCGACCTCGCGAAACAGAACACCACCGCCGCTGCTGCCGGAGACACGGCCGGGCGCACCCAGTTGCCGCTGACGGTCATCACTGGCGGGCGCGACTGGAAAGACACCCCGCTGCTGAAGTCGCGGATGGCCGGCGGGTTCTGCCTCCGCGCCCCAGCGCAGGGAGCATGCAGCTACGCGAACATCTGCGAGCACTGCCCGTCCTACCGGTCAGAACCCTCATCGCTGCCGATTCTCGCCGCGCAACGCGTCGACGCCGACGCTCTCGCCCGCGACGCGGAACAGCGAGGATGGATCGACGAGGCAGACCGCCACCACAAGCTCATCGCCCGCCTCGACGCGCTCATCGCCGACACGGAGACACAGACCGGATGACCAGTCCCACGCTGAACCAGATCGAACGCGCCTGCGCCGACCTCGCCCGAAACGGGCATCCCATCACAATCGCCAAGGTCGCCGAACACGCCGGGATCTCCAGGTCCACGATCTACCGCAATCCCGAACTCCGCACCATCATCGAACACCACCAGGAAGCCGCCGCTGACGGCAGCATCACCGCGATCACCGACGAACTAACCACCCTCCGCCAAGCCGTCCAGACTCTCGCCGACACCGTCCGCCACCACGACGCGCAACTCCGACGTCTCACCCGAGACTGATCGCGTTACCCGGCCAAACCCAGACCCGAGGCCGATTAGCCGGATAAGCCGGGGACAACGCGGCGATGGAGAGCTTCTGGTCACTTCTTCAAACGAACGTGCTCAACCAGCAGCGCTGGGCCACCAGGCAGGAGCTGCGCCTCGCCATCGTCGTCTGGATCGAACGGAAGTACCACCGCCAGCGAGCACAGGACACCCTCGGCGGCTTGACGCCCATCGAGTTTGAAGCCAAGCTAACCGAGCCGCTCACACTCGCGGCCTAAACCAAACCTGTCACCAGTTCGTTCCTCACGCCCCTCCGCGGAGACCAGTCGTCACCGTAACACCAAGGTCATCGGGACGCGCTAGCATCACGGGCGCAGATCGAAGGGAGAGCTCGTTTGGACGTTGCGGCAGACTGGACGGTGATAACAGTCACCTTTGACAGTAGGGATGACCTACTGGCCAATTGGCCAGCAGATCCGAGATCACGCAATTTTCGATGGATCGTGGTTGACAACGGGTCCACCGATGGAACAGTCGACCTCGCACGGGTGCGCGCCGACCTGGTGATTGCGAACGAGGACAACCGAGGGTTCAGCGCAGGAAACAACTGCGCTCTGCCTCATGTGACCACGAGATTCGTCGCCTTTGCGAACCCCGACGTCAGGATTGATCAGAGTGCATGGGGAGAGCTCACTCGTGTTGCATCCTCCACTGGAGGGCTCGTCGCGCCACAGCTTGTGAACCCCGACGGAAGTCTGCAGCCCAACGCGCGAGGTCTACCCTATCTATCATCGAAGATTCTCAATCGTTTGTCGCCGCGAGGCGCTCGTTCCGCAGGGTATGTCGCCCCTCAGCAACTCGCGGAGCCGACCTATTGTGCGTGGGTTATGGGAGCCGCAGTAGGCGGCCGTACCGAACTACTCCGAGAGCTCGGTGGCTGGGACGAGCGGTACTTTCTCTATTACGAGGATCACGATCTGGGTCTTCGCGCTTGGCGGTGCGGCTACCCAGTTGTGATCGCCCCAGCCGCGCGATGGACCCATGGTTGGGCCCGGGCGACGGCCAGCGCCAACATGAGAGCCTGGGGGTGGGAACTGCGGTCGATGCGCCAGTTCTATTTCACCTATCCCTTCCTTCTCGCGCCGATCTCGCCTTGGAAGTCGAAATGGATGTCAATGATGGCTAGGAGAACCTGGCGGAGAGTCGAAGCAGGATGAAGGTCCGGACGATAGCGTTTTATCTGCCGCAGTACCACAGGATTCCCGAGAATGACGAGTGGTGGGGGGAAGGATTCACCGAATGGACCAACGTTCTCGCGTCGCGGCCACAGTTCGAGGGGCACGTTCAACCCGTTGAACCGGGAGAATTGGGTTTTTATTCGCTTGACGATCAATCCACGCGTGCGCAGCAGTCCAAGCTCGCTCGCGACCACGGCATCGACGGATTCTGTATTTACTTTTATTGGTTCGGTGGCCGTCGACTTCTTGAGCGACCGCTAGAGGATTGGAGGCGCGACGACACCGCTCTTCCCTACTGTCTTTCGTGGGCGAATGAAAGCTGGACCCGCCGCTGGGATGGGAAGAGCCGAGAAGTGCTCATGGAGCAGTCATATGTGGAGGGGTTCGAGGAGGCGCTTTATCGTGATTTGGAGCCACACTTCCTGGCTCCTCACTACATGAAGATGGACGGTCGACCGATTCTGGTCGTGCATCGTGTCGACCTCATCCCGAATCCTGTCCGAACTGCGAATGCGCTGCGCGCCCTCGCTCGGAGCAGTGGTATTGACGACCTCTATCTAATAGCGGCGGAGACACGGCATGGCATTCGACCGGGCGACTACGGGTTTGATGCAGTCGTCGAGTTCCCACCTGTCGGTGCGAACACGCTTGGCTCTGCCCTTATCAAGCCGCTCAAGGGCGTTAGCCCGGAATTCCGAGGGCGACTGATGAGCTATGTTCGCACTGCGAAGAGGTTCATGCGCAGGCGAGACCCTATGTCATTCACGAGGCACCGGGGTGTCATGCCTGCGTGGGATAATACGCCTCGGCGCAAGTCGCGATCCACCATCTACGTTGGATCGAACTCCACTACGTTCGGGGAGTGGTACCGCGCATCCCGACGCGTCGAGGAAGCCCGTGGAGGGAGGGGATTGGTTTTCGTCAACGCATGGAACGAATGGGCTGAGGGGGCACACCTCGAGCCAGACAGCGCGCGAGGGGTCTCCTATCTGCTCGAGTTGGCGGGAGTGTCTGGTGAGAGCGTATCGGACCCGCTGGGCACTCAAGAGTCATATGGTCGCGTCTGGAGCGCGCCGCAGCTGAGAAGTATCGTCATCGCGGCCGCCGGGTCGACATTGGCGGTAACGCGGCGGGCGAAGGACGCAGTCGCCAGAGTGTGGCGCCCTTGAGCCTCCGCGTCGCCGCCCCAGAGATAGGCCGCTTGAGGAGCCGACGTCGGACTCCGAGGCGGCACCTGCCGCCACTCGGAGAGATCATGCGGTCCCCGTTCACAGCTATGGTGGCATGGGTCGTAGTCGCGACCTCGCTCTACGGACTCGGTTGGACCCGCCTGTTTGGACCTCTCCGGGGCGACACCGCGCTTTTCTTGTCCTTCGTGGGGTTGCTGTTTCTTGTACTGGCGACGGCAGTGCCAACGACAAGGTCTGCGGACCCTGCGGCCCCCGTGCGTGCAGTCACAGTATTCGCGATCACGGCTTACTATTTCGTCGCATACGCGGCGAGCGGTGGCGTACCCTTACTTTTGGTAATGAGCGGAGGCGCCTACGATATATATGGGTTTGGCATTGAGGGCTTGCATATATTCGCGCTTTGTCTTACAGGATACTACGCAGTCAGGCTCTTTCGTGCCGCCATCACACGAGGTGGAAAGTGGGTATGGATAGGCTGGATTTGGCTCACTCTACTTGTAACTTCCATAGGCAATCGTAGTGCTCTATCCTTCCTCGTCTTCGCCTGTGCATTCTTGCTTCTGCGGCGGTACAAACTAAACGCAGCGAGCATGGTTTTCGCCTTGGCTTTCGCTATCGCATTCATGCTGTTCTTCGGAGGCTTCGGGGATGTGCGGCTCAGCTTTCAGATTGAGCAGGCCACGTCTCAGCAGGGTTCGTCGAGCGCGATCCTCAACTTATCCGGTGCTACACAGCGCTTCTCAGAGACAGGGTTGCCTCCCTCGTCTCTTTGGCTATATATGTATTTCGTCTCGCCTGTTGCGAACCTAAATCAGGCATTCGCATACGCGGGCGGAGGTCTGTGTGGTCAGAGTTGCGACCTCGCGGGACTCTTGGTGCACGGATTCGTCCCGGACGCGGTCGGTCAGCGATTCGCGGAGTTGTTCAGCGTGCCACGATTCGATAAGTCGGCGTTTCTAATTGCGCCAAATCTGACGGCATCGACGCTTTTCGGTAGCGCGGTAGGTTACGCAGGTCTCTTGGGGGGAGTGCTACTTCTCATGTGGGTCGCGGTCGTCTGTATTCTGGTGATGCGCCTCCTTGCAGGGACGGACGTGTACGAGGAGGGTGTAGCGATTCTCGCAACGGTTGTCTTCTTCTCCTTCTTCGAGAACATGATTGCGTATTCGGCGCTGTCGCTCCAGCTCGTTTTAGTCCTTCTCCGCGGTAGGCTACGGATTCGGTGGTTGTAACGACGATCCAGCGCGGCAGGTTTCGCCGGCAGGAGGCAATGAATTGAGACGGCCATCGAACCTAGGTGTCTCTTTGCTTGGTAGTGCACTGCCAGCCATGATCGGTGCCCTAGCGACGGTCTGGCTGGCGAGGGCATCGGCGCCACAACTTGCGATTTCCGTCCTTGGCATTTGGACGGTTCTCGGGCTGCTAACACTGACGGATTTCGGACTCACACGAACTGCGTCAAAGCTGGCGGCGTCCGGAATCTCTCCATTGGTTGTTTCCCGAACTCTGCGCTCTGCGAGTGTGATTGCAGGCACGGCTACAACGGCTGTGCTCGCGGCGGGTCTCACGCTCGTCGGAGCCGACGCGTTCTTCTGGCTGCTCCTGGTGCTCCCGGTTCTAGCGACGCTGCAGTTCCCGTTAGTGGGGGCGCTTGAAGCGCAAGGAGCTTTCGGTGTTGTCGCAGGTCTGAAGACGCTCAATGCAGTTGTTGTGTACGCCGTACCAACTGCTATTGTCATCCTGATCCCGACTCGGGTCGGCCTTGCGCTCGCGGTTTTGGCGATCATTGTTGGGAGGGTGACGCTGTTCTTGCTGCTGGCAGCCAGTGTCTCCCGGTACCGTCCCGCCACCCAACGCGAGGGTCTGGGGAGACGCGAGCACTTTCGGGTGGACAAGGCCTACTTGTGGATTGCTCTGTCGAGTCTTCTTGGACCCGCGCTCCTCTACGCGGACCGCCTCGCTCTGACCATAGGCGGCGTCCCCGATAATGTTTGGATTTCCTACGTTGCCTTATCTGAGTTGCTGATGAAGACCTACATTTTGCCGAGCTCGGTGATGGCGGTGGTATTCCCCTGGCTAGTTAGGAACATGCAGACAGAGATTCGGCGCATTCGTTCTTGGTATGCTTGGCGGCTTCCGGCAGTCACCCTAGCTTTTGCGGTGCCGGTAGCTTGTTTGACTGTGCTACTCCCAGACGCACTCTTTGACATTCTCGGGATCGACGCCTTTGCTGGAGACCTGCGGGCTGTGGCGCTCGCGCTTGGTGCGTCGACTGTCATCAACTGGTCTTCCCAGGCGTACATCGGCCTACTGCAAGCAACTCATTTCGAGTTTGCTCCCGCACTTGTGCAATTCGCGCTCGCTGTCCCCTACGCCATTGTCCTTGTCGCTGCCGCGGCGTCGGGGAGCGTGGTGCTGGTGGCGTTCGCGGTCTTCGCTCGAGTATTGGTGACGTGGGCGACTTTGGTGCTCGTAGCGGCTCGGGTGCTACGCGGTTCGGCCCCGTGAAGCCGAGGTCACCGCGACCGACGCATGCCGCTTCGCCGGGAAGTTCCGGTTGGAGAACCTCCCACAGGGACCGCGCTGGACGACTTCGTACTCGACGCCGCCAGCGGCATCGACAAGTCACTGCTCGCTGAGCTCGGCACCTGCCGATTCCAAAGGGGGGATCGCGCGGTCGGCTTCTCGCCAGAACGCCGCGCCGATGAGAAGCGCGGCGGATCGCCCGACGGGTGCTTCTCGTCGCGCGACGGCGGCGAAGGTGTTGGATAGCAACTGGGGTGTGATATGACCTTTGCTGAAAAGGTCTAGTTGTTCGTTGCTTACTCCGAGCCGATGGCGTGCCCATGTCGCCATCGTTACGCGCCAGTTCCAACGGTGGGTAGCGAGATGCCTTGGACCGACGCGGCGCCGAACGTTGCCCAGAAGTCGGCCGAGCAGGCTTCGTCGCCCATGTTCTCCGAGCACGTTGGAGTCGTGCTGCACGTAGTCCTGCATGCGCTCATCCAGCATCTCAATTGATCCCAGCACCAGGGCTAGCACCGCGAGCCAGTGATCGTGATAGGCGGCATCGGTCGGAGGCGGAAACGGAACGCTGGCGGATATCACTTCACCGGCGACTACAGCCAGGCTTCCCGTCAATTGATTGTCAATCATCGTTCCCCGTAGCCCGGTTGATCGTCGAGTCGTGCTCGCCAGCTCGCGCCCAGATTCGTCAATCACACGCGCTTGTGCCGATACCGCCAGCACGCCTCCGCGACCTAGCCGGGAAACAAGCGTCGAGAGCTTGTCGGGATACCAGTAATCGTCCTGATCGGCCAAGGCCACCCAGCTCGCGCCCACTGCCATCGCCACGATCCGCTCGAAATTTCGGTAGAAGCCGACGTTATGCTCAAACTCAATGAGCTTGAACCGCTTATCCTCCCGAACGAACTCTTGGAGCAGCCTGAAGACGGTTGGATCGCGACCGTCGATCCCAACGATGCAAGTCCAGTCCTGGAGGGTCTGTGACTGGAGGGATTGAAGTTGACGTCTAAGCAGCGAGGGGTCTGGCCGGTACACAGCCATGCAGATCACGCCTTGCGTCAACTCGGCACTTCCTCGGACTCGTGAGATTCGCGCAGCACGTCGGCGAAGATTGGAAGCAGCGGGAGCGAGGCAATCCGTCGCAAAGTGGGCACCCGCCCATCGAGAATTTTCCTCCAATGATCGCGGTTCGTCACGGCGTCTTCCAAGGCTCTGGTGATCCCATCGGATGACGCCACGTTCACGGAGAGGGCGAGAGGAAGTAGGCCTAGGTAACTTGCCGCTTCGCTCATCTTGTTTTCGTAGGCGAGACTGATACAGGGGACCTTCTCGAGGCCGGCCAGCACGAGGCCGTGATAACGCATGGACACTACGGCCAGAGAACGAGCAATGACTCCCCGGTAGTCACCTAGCGACTCAATAGAGGCGATCTCGGAGTTGCAGCCTGCCTCCGTCAAACCCGAATGGAACCTAAGCAAGAAGGGCTCCTCCGAATGACGGCCATAAAGATGCGGGAGTATCTTCACTGGGATACCTTGCTCATTGGAGAACCGAGCGATCCCGGTTATGATCTCGTCGAGATAGCTGGCGCGCTTGTCGGCCTGGAAGTCTCTGTGCCAGTTGCTCAGTTGCGTTGGAACTACGGCTACGTACTTTTCCTCGTTGGTCGTGAAGTTGTGCGCTTCGGGGAGGAGGAACGCAGTGTCCACCCCGAGCACGGACGTGATGCCTTTCGACGCGAGATATTCTTGGGACCTCTGCTCTCGGACGAAGACGAGCGATCGCTTCAGGACATACCTTGCGAGAGCATTGAACAGGCGGGAGTTGCTGGGCCCGACCGTATTCTGGACGAATATCGGCCGGGTACCATCTAGCACCAGGATCAGTAGTACGAACAGGTACATCCAGTCTTTGTAGATACCGAGGTTCGACCCCGCGGGAGAGACAAGCACCGCCTCAGCGGAGCGCGTCTTCTCGAGCAGTAGGTCAACCTCGCGTGAGGGGGCGAGTCGAGCGAAACGACGGAAGACCTGCCACGCGAGGTGGCGGCGGGTATCGCTGATCCCCGAAGTCACGTCAGGCGCGTGGTTGGCTTGGATCGCCAAGTACTTCGGAAGCGTCTTGCTATTCGCGTGCCAAATATAGAACACGTCTATCTTGCTCGGGTTGAGTGCGGCTAGTCCCTCGATCAGGGCTCGGCCAGCTGCGTCATCACCGAAATTGTTCGTGTGCTGGTTGACGATCACAATCGATGGGCCGGATGTCATGAGGCCTCCAGATCCTGCGGTGTGACGGTTGGTGGTAATCCTGGGGCAGGAGTCATCCTGTAGCTTTCTGAGCTCGGAACCGCGTGATTTGGCCGTTTGGCCAAGCGCACGATGACATGCGATCACTCAAGTTGTGACTCATTGATTCCTTCCGTATCCATATCCGTATCCGTATCCGTATCCGTACATGTAAGAGTCCGGTCCTTTCGTCGGCGCCATCGTCATTACGAGGCCCGCGACCTTCGCACCCACGGTCTCGAGCGCCTCGAGAGCGCCGTCGAGCTGGTGGGTGGTCGTGCGGCCGGCGGCGGTGACGACGATTGCGCCGGCGGTGAGGCGCGACAGCACTGCAGCATCCGTCACGGGAAGCAGCGGCGGTGCATCGCAGATCACCACGTCGAAGGTCTTCGCGAAGTCGTCGAGGAGCGCCTTCATCTGCGACGACCCCAGCAGCTCGGACGGGTTCGGCGGCACCTTGCCGGCGGGGAGCACGTAGAGCGGGCGACGACCCCACGGGAGCATGACGTCGGTGATGTTTGCCCGTCCGATGAGAACGTCCGTGAGCCCCACCGCACCTTCGATGCCGAGGTAGTCGGCGACCTTGGGCTTGCGCAGGTCGGTGTCGATGAGGGCGACGCGCTTGCCGGCATCCGCCAGGGCGATCGCAAGGTTCACCGCCGTTGTCGACTTGCCCTCGCTCGGGATGCTCGAGGTCATCACGAAGCTCGTGCCGCCATCCATCTCGATGAACTGCAGGTTTGTGCGCAAGGCTCGGAAGGACTCCGCGCGTTGGTTCGTCGGGTCGGCCTCGAGGATGATCGGCCGCTCTGCCGCCTTCGGGTCGAAGGGGATCACACCGATCAGTGGGCGATCCGAGAGCTGTGCGATATCGCGCGCGGTGCGGACCTTCGTGTCGAGCACCGTGCGCAGGATCGCGATCGCCACACCAAGCGCCAGACCGATCAGGCCGCCGAGCGCGAGGTTCAGAGGAACATTCGGGCTTACTGGAACCATCGCGGGCAGGGCCGGACGAATTACCGTGGTCTTCACCGGACTTGCGGTGAGCCCCGCTGTTGTCTCGATATCTTCGACAGCGTCGCCGAGGCTTGCTGCGGTGGCGTTAGCGACGTCTGCCGCAAGCTGAGGGTCGGCATCCTGCACGGAGATGTTGATAGCCGTGGTGTTGAGCGGCGCAGAGACCGTCGTGATCTCGGCCAGTTCTTCGGCTGTCATGTCCAGGCCGAGCTCGTTGATGACGGGGTCGAGGACGAGAGGTGACTCTGCGACGACGACGTACGTCGCAACGCGCGCCTGCGTAAACGAGGAGCCCTGCTGCAGCTCCTGGATCGCCCCGGACGTCTGGGTCGACACTGCTACGGTGCTCGTCGACTCATACAGCGGCGTGCGTGTGAGGGAATATGCGGCGGCGGCACCGACACCGACCAGTGTCAGCGCAAGAATGATGAGCCAGTTCTTGCGCAGGATGTGCAGGTAGTCGCGGAGCTCCATGGTGCCTCTCGGTTGGGGTTCCTGCCGACTATCCTCACACACCCGGTATTTCGTGCTGGTATCCAGTCGGTATCGGGGAGGAGAGGGGCTCGCTCAACGGGTGGGTGGTGGGGGCGTTTCGACTCGACTTGCTCGGGAGGCGATCGAGGCGCTGTCAAGGCGTGCTGCGCCGTCCCCGTACCCCGCGTAGGGCAGCCGTCGAGAGCTCAGTCCTCGTCCTGGAGTCGGATCGTCGCGGACGGGCACAGCTCTTCGGCCTCCCGCGCGGCGGCCCATTCGGTCTCCGGGGGATTCTCGTTGAGAACGCTGACGAATCCGCCGTCCTCGTCGCGGTTCGCGGACACCCTCGGCGCCAGACGCCCACAGGTGCCGGAGGCGATGCACGTGGTCGGGTTGATCGTGACCTTCATGGGCTCTCCTGGGTGTGGCGCGGCTCAGCCGCGGTACTGCCGGACGAGGGGGCAGGTGTACGGGTCGCGATTCTTGAGCCCGACCTGGTTGAGGTAGGCGATGATCGTTCGGCACGCCTCGCCAAGCGTCGTCTCGGCGTAAGGGATCCCGTGCTCGGCGCAGTGCGCTCGCACCAGCTTCTGGAGGGCGGGGAGGTTCGGGCGCGGCGCCCGAGGGAAGAGGTGATGCTCGATCTGGTACTCGAGACCCCCCATGAGGACATGCACGTGAGGTCCTCCCCGGACGTTGCGCGACATGTACACCTGGCGTCGCAGGAAGTCGATATCGGCGTCGTGCGGAACGGTCGGCATCCCGATGTGATTCGGTGAGAACGCCCCGCCGAGCAGAAGGCCGAACACGGCGACCTGCACCAGCACGAACGAGATGGCCATCAGCGGCGGGAGCACGACGAACAGCAGCGCCAGGTAGCCGAACACGCGGATGCCGACGAAAAGGATCTCCGTCCAGCGGAACCTCACGTTCTTGCCGGTGAGGATCGTCCGGAACGAGTCCGCGTGCAGGGTGAGGCCCTCGAAAAGGAGAAGCGGCAGGAAGTAGTAGCCCTGATAACGGCCGAGCGTGGCCGCGAGTCCGGTGCGCTGGTCGGTGCCTCCCGGGGTGAATGACAGGACGCCGGGCTCGGCATCCGGGTCCGCCCGCTCCTTATTGGGGTTGGCGTGATGACGGCTGTGCTTGTCGACCCACCAGCCGTAGCTGAGGCCGGTGAACAGTCCGGCCAGCACGCGGGATACCCATTCGTTCCGGCCCCGGGAGATGAAGATCTGCTGGTGCGCGGCCTCGTGGCCCAGGAACCCCAACTGCGCCATCACGATCCCGAGCAGCGCGGCCAGGATCAGCTGAAACCAGGTTGCGCCGAGCAGGACGACGCCGACCAGGATTGCGACGGTGGCCGTCGTGCACACGAGCAGCATCGTCCAGTAGAAGCCGTACCTGCGACGCATCAGCCCGGCATCGCGTGCCTTCATCGAGAGCTGACGAAACGCCTCCACATAGCGATCACCACCCACTGCCGTCTCCCATCCGATCTCGCTGGGCCGCTGGTCGTGACACTACGAGGTCGCTCGGCATCGCCCCGAGGGTCTTGTGCGAAGCGCGTGTGCTCGTTAGGGCACGTGGATGGGCGACGCCGGGCTGGCGGTCATCAGCGCGGCCGAACGCGGCTTAGTCGAGGATTCGCGATCGCCAACTCGCGGATTCGCGATCGCCAACTCGCGGATTCGCGCTCGCATGAGCCGTGCGGAAGATCGCGTCGGCGCTCTTCGTTGGGGAGGGGGACAAGTGGCTCAGATCGCGGCGGCGATGTCGGTCTGCGCGAAATCCTCACCCTTGAACAGCAGTGCGGCGTTCAGGCTCCGCGCGAGAGCATAGGAGTAGCAGTCGCCCATGTTCAGCGAGGCGGCGTGGCGACCCTTGCCGAATCGTCGCCACGCTGCCGTGGCGATCGCGGACTGTGTGGCGTCGAAGGGCGCGACCGTGACGCGAGCACGAGAAATGAGTGCTTCGAGGTCCTGCGTAGCCGCCGGCCCCTGACGCGATTCGGCCACGATCGTCGCCTCCACGAATGTCGCTGCGCTCACGTGCAGATCGCCGGCATTCGCGGCGATTACGCGGGCGAAATGTGACGCATCCTCTTCGCCGAGGACGATCGCCATCAACGCCGAGGTGTCGAGGGCGATCGTCATCGTGGAAGCCCTGCCTCGTCGTAGCCGATGATCTCGTCGGCAGAGCGCGCATCCAGCGTCGTCCGATCGCGCCCTCGGGAGATGATCGCCTCGAGGTCGGCCTGCACGTCAGGTGTCGTGCTCTGTGCCCTGACTCGATCGAGGCGCTCTGCGAACGCCCGTCGCGCGGCAACCGTAATGCTCTCCCCTGTTGCGGCGGCGAGAGCCCGCACGAGGCGATCCGCTTCGGGGTCCTTAATGTTCAGCGCCATAGGCGGATTCTACCAAGTGAGGAAGAAAGGAAGATAGTTAGGAATACCGAGCCAGGCGATCCGCGCTTCTCCTTCTCGGTCGATTCTTGATTCCACTAGTAGGTAGATTCTTGATTCCACCAGTGAGTAGAATCAGCGGGGAAGGAAAGTGATGCGCGAAACGGATGCCGTCTGGCGGACCTTGGTTGATGCTGCCCTCGCCGGGCGGAGGCAATGGAAGAACGCCGGTGATCTCGCGTGGGAAGCCGGCGTCGGGGAAAAGATCACCTACAAGGCACTGTCTCGTCCGGCTGCGATCGGTGCAGTGACGAAACACCCCGGTGGAGGCTTCAGTGTGTCGGATCCGGAACGGGTTCTCATGCTGCTCGCGGCAGCTCGAACACTCGCGGGCACACGCGGAACCGGGTTCGCCGCGGCCCAAGACCTCGTCGCGCGTACGCCTGAATATGCGATTGGGGGTACTCGTGCAGCGGCTCATCACCTCGGTGGTCGCAATCTCATCGCGAATCACGGAATCGCAATGGTCTACGTGCCCTTCAATACGGATCTCGATGGACTTCCTCCCGGCGACGATGCGCTCGTGATCACGGTCGACCAGCACACGCTTGCGAGGTGGAACGACGGGTTCACCAGTCCTGCACAGACCTACGCGGATCTCTTCGCCCAGCCGGGATGGCAGGCCAGCGAGTTCCGTCGTGCCCTGTGGCGTGAATGGTTCGCGATTGACGATTGGGCGCGGGCGGAGGAACGCGTTGGCTGAGGTGCCTCTCGATGACGAGGGACATCTGAGGTTCGTCCTCGACTACCTGGGCCACGAACTCGAGCCGTCGATCCTTATCGGAGGGTGGGCGACGTTCGCTCGCGTCGGCGGTGACATCAGCCGTGACATCGACCTGATCATCGGCTCACATGAGGTGCGGGAGAAGGTCAGAGGCGCCTTGTCGGAGCTGTCGGAGTCCAGCCATCTGCAAGGAACAAAGTGGCGCGGTGAAGTCGAGGGTGTCCACGTCGATGTGTACATTCCACACCAGTCCGAGCTCGGCGGAAAGCTCCGTCTACGGGTTGAGGTTCTCGCTGACCACACGGAAGACCTCGGCCAAGGCAAATGGCGACTGCTCACGATCGACGCTCACACGGTCTCGAAGATGGCCGCACTGCTGGATAGGCCCGACACCGAAAAGGGATTCAAGGATGCAAGGGAGATCCTGCGCCTTCTCGAGACAGGCGTCGACGCGTCGTTGGCGTGTCGCATACTCGCGCGTGCGTCGGCCAGCCCAAAGTTGGAGCTCGTGAGCCACGTCGACGCGGCTTTCGATCTGCTGGGCGCCCGCTCTGGTGCGAACAAGGCACAACGCGAACGCATTCGTCGCTGGCGCAGGGAATGGGTGGCTGCCATCGCGAGAGAAGTGGAGTCCGCCCCGCAGCGTGGCAGGCCGGCCCTCGACTGAGCGCCCGACGCCCGCGAAGGCCGCGATCGCCGCAGGCATCCTGGCTGCGGAACCGATGGACGTTCCTGATCCAGAGACCTGCGCGCCGAACTCGAACTCATCCGCGGATATGCGCCCTTCTCTGGCGCACACTGGAGAACATGGAGGTCGGCGTGGGGATGGACACACTTGCCGTGATCGTCGCGCTCGCAGTTGGCATCGTGGGCCTCGCGACAACCGTAGCGGCGTCTGCGCGACGCACCCGCGTCGAGTTGAAAGCCGAGTTCGCGACGGAGATTTCTCGCCTCGGCGACCGCCTCTCGCGGCTTGACGACCGGGTGTCTCGGTTGGATGACCGTATCTACGCACTCGCGGCGGGTCTCGCACCGCGTCTTGCTCCCGCGGGTGACGCTCCGCACGACGAGTAATCGGCGTTCGTCGCTCCCATCAACAGGATGTCGGTGGCGGCGGCAATCTCGGGGTGTCGCGACCGGGCTGTGCGACATAGATCGCGAGAGCGGCGGCGGCGTCGGCTTGCCGGTAGTCATAGGTGACGACCGCGCGAAGATCATCGCCGAGCTCCAAAGCGGACGCGAGATGCACGGCATCCAATGATCGAAGAGCAGCCGGCTGGAGGGTTGCCGCGCGCTCGAAGATCGCGGTGCTCAGCTGCAGCACCGTGAGCGAGTCCAGCACCTCCCGCGCCCGCACGATGCGCTCGGGCGCGCCACCGCGCACTGCGCGCAGCAGTTCGGTGCGGCAGAGGTCACTTGTCACGGGCACGCGATCCGGTGCCTGAAGCCATGTCAGCAACGCCGCCGACTCGGTCTCAGCGACCACGAGCTTGACCACTGCCGAGGTGTCGAGGTAGCACGCCATCTCAGAAGCGCTCGTCGTCGCGCGTGTCCGCCAGGTCTGCGGACAGGGGTTCGCCGGGAGCCGGCGGCTGCAGGGCGCTGAGGGAGCGGCTCGGAACGCGCGCCCTGCCCGCGTTGATCAGACGCTGCAGCCCCGACTCTGGGATCGGTGAAAGCTGAGCTACCGGACGACCGCGATCGGTGATCCACAGCGTCTCGCCCGCCGCCGCTGCCGCGACCACGGCCGACGCATTCTGCTTGAGTGCTCGAATCCCCACCTCGTCCACGTGCTTCATTGTAGAACGTTGGGCGGTCGGTTGGTGGGTCGCCGGGCATCCCCACGGCGGCGATGCAGCGATGTCGGTGGAGTCTGCGACGATGGACGCATGGACTACTGGCATGAGGTTGCTCGCGCGGTCGGGGGAGCAAACTACGATCGCGCCTGGAGTCTGAATGCGGCCGGTCGGGTCACGCTCGTCGAGCTGGATGCAGGCAGCGCCGAGACCTCGGTCGACGCGGTCGTGCGCGATCTTACGTCGCACGGGGATGACGTGCTGGTGGTCTCGCTCGAGATCGAGCCGGCTCGCGGAACGCTGAGCGCCTACTGCAGCTGTGAGCACGCTCCCGGGTGCACGCATGTCTGCGCCGTGCTGCTGGCGCTTTCGGATGCCGACCCCGGCACGAGCACGGGGGCCTTCGGGCCTGCGGCGGGCGGGCGCGGGGGATCCGGGCCCCGTCAGACCGTGCCGCCGTGGCAGCGCGCCCTCGACGGTTTGCTGCCGGCATCCGACGAGAACGCCGTCGAGCTCTGCGTCTTCATCACGGTCCAGACGCCGCCGACGACGCGCTGGAACAGAACGCCCCCCAGCCCGAGCCTGGTCGCCCGGCCCGGGATGCGCGGCACGCGGGGTGCCTGGATCAAGGGCCAGGCGCGCTGGGGGCACCTCGACGGGCTGCGAGCAGATCCCGGTGCGCTCGCGCTGCTGCGCGAACTCGACATGCTCGACGCCGACTCCTACTCGTGGGGCTACAACTACCGCGATCAGGAGTGGATGCACCTCGACCGGCTTCCCTCACGGACCCTGTGGTCGCTGCTGACCGATCTGCAGGCCGCCGGCGTTGCGCTCGTGTCGCCGGGCAAGGCGCAGCATCCGGTCCGCCTCGACGGTGAGCCCATGACCCCGCGCATCACGGTCGCCGAGAACCGCAAGCGCCTCTCGGTGCGCGGCGAGCTGGTGGGTGCGGGCGGTGCCGACGGCGAGTCAGGTGCTGGTGGTGCGGAGGGTGAGTCGGGTTCGGGAGGCGAGTCGGGTGCGGGCGGTACGGATGCCGACACCTCGGGCGGCGAGCTGCTGTTCGTCGGTGCGCCACCGATCGCCATCGCTCGCGTCGCCGGGGCCGGAACTGCGGGCGAACGCATCGTGCTGCATCCGATCGACCCGCCGCTGTCGGAGCCGATGCGCGAGCTGCTGACCGCCGCGAAGCCCATCTCGATCGACACCGACGGCCGGGATCGGTTCGAGAGCGACTACCTCCCGCGGCTGCACGCGATCGCACCGGTCACCTCGCCCGACGGCAGCTACGCCGTACCCGCGCCGCCGCGTGCCGTGCTCGAACTTCGCGTCGACCACGGCGACGGCCAGGCGCACCTCACCTGGCGCTGGGACAGGCTGGGCGGCAGCATCCGCCCCGATCCGATTCGCGAGTCCGGCATCCTCGAGGCCGTGCGACGCGCGGCCGGCGCGCACGCCGAGACCGTCGTGCAGGCCGCGGGCACGGATGCCTCCCGCTCCGCCGCCCCGCCCGACCAGACTCTACGCGGCGCTGCCGCCGTGCTCTTCGTCGCCGAAGTGCTGCCGGGACTCCGCACGCTCGACGGGCTGCACGTCATCGAAGACGTCGAGGCCCCGAGCTTCCGAGCCGCAGCGCAGGCGCCGGATGTCTCGGTCACCGCCCAGCCCGGCACCAACGACTGGTTCGACCTCAGCGTGCAGGTGAGCATCGAGGGCGAAGAGGTCGACTTTGCGACACTGTTCCGCGCGCTCAGCGACAACGAGCCGATCCTCGTGCTGCCCAGCGGCACCTACTTTCCCCTCGACACCCCCGAACTGCAGCGGCTGCGCGATATCATCGCCGAAGCGAGCGCGCTCTCGGATCGCCCCATCACCTCGGCGCGCGTCAGCCGCTACCAGGCAGACCTCTGGGAAGAGCTCGTCGAACTCGGCGTCGTCGCCAGGCAAGAGATCGAATGGTGGATGCGGGTGCGTGGCCTCAACAACCACGACCAGCTCACCGCCATCGAGCCGCCCCACACCCTTCGCGCGGATCTGCGCGACTATCAGCGCACCGGACTGTCGTGGCTGCACTTCCTGCGTACGCACCAGCTCGGCGGGGTCCTCGCCGACGACATGGGCCTCGGCAAGACCCTGCAGACTATCGCGATGATCGAGAAAGCCCGCGTCGATGCGCTCGAGACGGGCGACGCGCAGCATCCGCCGTTTCTCATCGTCGCCCCCACCAGCGTCGTCGGCAACTGGGCTGCCGAATGCGCCCGCTTCGCCCCCGACCTGCGCGTCGCCACGATCACCGCGACGGGAAACAAGCGCGGCGCGGCGCTTGGCGACGAGGTCGCCGGAGCGCATGTCGTCGTCACGAGCTACGCCCTCTTCCGACTCGAATTCGACGCCTACGCCGCGCTCGACTGGCAGGGACTCATCCTCGACGAGGCGCAGCAGATCAAGAACCCGTCATCCCAGGGCTACAAGTGCGCGCGGATGCTCGACGCACCCTTCACGCTCGTCATCACCGGGACACCGCTCGAAAACAACCTCCTCGAACTCTGGGCGCTCGTCTCGCTCGCGTGCCCGGGACTTCTCGGCGGCCGTCGCACCTTCACCGAACACTTCCGCACCCCCATCGAGCGGGAGCGCGACAATGAACGGCTGCGGACGCTGCAGCGCCGCATCCGTCCCTTCCTGCTGCGCCGCACAAAGGAGCTCGTCGTCGCCGAACTCCCGCCCAAGCAGGAACAGGAACTCGTGCTCGACCTGCACCCCACCCATCGGCGACTCTACGATCGGCGGCTCGCTCGCGAACGCCAGAAAGTGCTCGGGCTGGTCGACGACGTCGAGGCGAACCGGTTCCAGATCTTCCGCTCGCTCACCCTGCTTCGTCAACTTTCGCTCGCCCCCGACCTCGTCGACGAGGGCGACGCCCCATCCGCGAAGCTCGACGCGCTCGTGGGTCTGCTGCGCGAAGCATCCGCCGAAGGGCACCGGGCGCTCGTGCTCAGCCAGTTCACCCGCTTCCTCACTCGCGCGCGGGATGCCGCGACGGATGCCGGCATCGCCTCGCTCTACCTCGACGGGTCGACCACCAACCGTCCGGCGGTCATCGACCAGTTCCGCACCGGCGACGCGCCAGCCTTCTTCGTCTCACTCAAAGCCGGAGGCGTCGGACTCAACCTCGTCGAGGCCGACTACGTCATCCTGCTCGACCCGTGGTGGAACCCGGCCGTCGAGGCGCAGGCCATCGACCGCTCACACCGCATCGGTCAGACACGGCCCGTCATCGTGTACCGGCTCATTTCCAAAGGCACGATCGAAGAGAAGGTCATGGCGCTCAAGACCAGCAAAGCCCAGCTGTTCGACCGGGTGCTCGACACCGACGGCGACGCCATCGGCGGCGGGCTCTCTGCTGACGACATCCGCAGCCTCGTCGACTAACCCGCGGGCCGCCAATCGCCGTCTCGTGGTCAGGAGAGCGCGGCACGGATGACGCGGGCTACCTCTTCCACGGCCGGGAGCAGTTGGCTCATCGAGGTCTCGTAGGTGCTCCAGCTGCGGCCCGCGGGATCGAGGACGTCGTCCTCTGCCGGATCGCCGGGGGCATCCACGGTGCCGCGCACGCTCAGCACGCGGGCCAGGGCGGCACGGAAGCGGGCCTGGGGATCGTCACCGGCATCCGTCGCGGCGTCGCGGATCTCGGCATCCGTCACGTGACGGGACAGGCGAGTGAACTCGAGGATGGTGAAGGTCTTGCGCAGCAGCGACGGATCGAGTTCGACGACGGCCTTGCGGTGTGCGCGGGTCATCGCGAGCACCAGGTCACGACCGGCGAGCACCGGCTCGGTGACCCGCTGTGCCGCATGGGCGTCGACCTGCGCCGCCGGGATGCCGAGCTCAGTCGCGATCTCGCATGCCTGCTCGGTCATCGCCTCGCCGGGGCGCGGCTGGGTTCCGGCGCTCGCGACCTCGACCGGGAGGTCGGCCAGCAGCAGACGCAGGTACAGCTCCGAGAGCGGGGAGCGGACGATGTTGCCGGTGCAGACGGTGAGGATCTCGATCGGCATGAGGTGAGGATACCTGGGGTGTCGTTTCCTCCCCAGGCGAGCATCCTGGCCGAGTGCATGAGTCGTATATTTGTACTTATCTCAATGTCGGAGGGTGGTTATAGTGTCGTATACATGAACGATCCGCTGGTCACTCTTCTCGACGCCATCGCCGGCGTCGGCGACGCGTGGCCGGTCTCTGCGAGCGGGCAGCGCCTGGCGGTGGAGTCGCTCGACCAGGCGCAGTTGGTGGCGGCGAACGAGAGCCTTGGTCGTCTGCGTCGACACCTGGATGCCGTGCATTCCCGTGTCGCATCCGAGATCGCCCGGCAATCGCGCCCCGAGCTTGGACCCGACGGGCTCGCGAAGAAGCACGGCTATCGCAATCCGATCGCGCTCGTCGCTGCCACCACGGGAACCACGAACGGGGATGCTGCGCGCCTGGTTGCGGTCGGGGAGGCCACGACGCCCCGGCGGACCTTCAGTGGCGAGGACGCGCCGGCTCGGCATCCGCATGTTGCCGCGGGGCTCGCCTCCGGCAGCATCGGAATGCCCGCTGCGTCGGCGATCATCGCGATGCTCGACCGGGTCGCGTTCCGGTGCGACCGCGAGACGCTGGATGCCGCCGAGCAGACCCTCGTGCAGCAGGCCGCTGGACTCACCCTCGACCAGCTCGCGAAGGTCATCGCGCGCGCTGAGGCGCACCTCGACCCTGACGGGCTCGAGCCCAAGGAGTCCGAACTCCGCGCCGACCGATCGGTGCACATGTTCGAACGCGCCGGGATGCTCCACCTGCGCGCGACCCTCGACCCCGAAACCGCCGCCCCGGTGAAGACCGCCATCGAAGCACTCGTGTCGGCGGAGTTTCGCGCGCAGACCGACGCGCAGCGCGGGAGTGGCGCCGGGGCCCGTGCAGCGGGCGCGGGGGTCGGTACAGCGGGCGAAGGCGCAGGGCCTGGCGGCCAGTCAGCGCTCGCTCCCACCGACCCGGATGCGCCGCGGCGTACGGTGCCGCAGATGCAGGCCGACGCGCTCGCGCTGATCGCGTCCCACTTCCTCGGATGCGACACTAACGACGCGCCCGTCCACGGGGCCACCGTCATCGTGCGCATGACCCTTGACCAGCTCACCACCGGTGCGGGGGCGGCGCTCATCGATGGAATCGACCAGCCCGTCACCGTCGCCACCGCCCGGCGGATGGCAGCGGGCGGGGGAATCATCCCCTGCGTCCTCGGCTCCCGCGGCGAGATCCTCGATTGGGGTCGCGAGAAGCGGCTCTTCACCAGAGCGCAGAAGCTCGCGCTCGCCGAACGCGACGGGGGATGCGCTGGATGCGGACTCCCACCAGGAATGACCAAGGTCCATCACATCCGATGGTGGGCCAGAGACGCCGGGCCCACCGATCTCGACAACGGGGTCCTGCTCTGCGACAGCTGCCACCATCGCATCCATGACAACGGCTGGGATATCCGGATCGACGGCACCGGCATCACGGCGCGGGTTTGGTTCATCCCGCCCGCACACGTTGACCCCTGCCGCGCGCCCAGACTGGGCGGCCGAGCGCGCTACGACTACGCCGCATGACGGCCGGACTACGCGGCATGAAGGCCGCACGAAGGCCGCGCGTACGCCGCACGAAGGCCGCGGGTGCGCCGCACGAAGGCCGCGGGCACGCGTCGGTGCCAGGGAGCTAGCTCTCTGCGTGGGTGGCTTTGCTCAGCGGGACGGGACCATCTGACTGACCAGATCGGCGTAGGCCACAAGCGCATCCAACGCGGGGACCATTTCGTCGACCGCGCGGGCGTAGTGAGCACGGCGGCGGGACAGTTCGGGGTCGAACACGTCATCTGCCGTAGGGTCACCCGGCGGGTTCGTCGTCCCGCGGATCTCGCGCACCTGCTCGATCGCGGCGCGGACACGCGCATCCGTATCGTCGCCGGCCCGCGCGAGCGCGTTCGCGAGAGACCCGGCATCCACCGCGGCCGAAAGCCTCGCGAACTCGCGCATCGTGAACGACCGCCCCAACGCGCTCAGATCGAGCCGCACACACGCGCTGCGGTGCACACGGGAGGCCCCGAGGATGATGTCAGCCTGCTCGACGAGCTCGCGCGTGAGCCGCTGCGGTCGGTGCGCCTCGGCATCCGTCATCGACAGACCGAGGTCTCGCGCGGCGTCGCGGGCTCGCCGGGTCATGCCATCGCCAGGGCCCGGATGCGTGCCGGCGCTGCGGACGGTGACGGGCAGGTGCGCGAGCCTGTCGCGCAGGTACAACTCAGCCAGGGGCGACCGGATCATATTCGCGGTGCACACCACAAGGACATCGACCATTGATTCCCAGATCTCTTTGGTCAACTAACTTCGGGTATCGACGTCCCCGTCCCCACGCGTGTCGACAGAACTAACACTAGGGGGTGAAATGTGAACGGTGGGTTTCGTGGCCGGTGTCGAGGTGCGTCACCCGTTCGAGTGGTCCCGCTCAGCGGGCCGGGGTGAAGGCGTCGCCTGCCCACACCCACGGCACGCCGTCACCGTCGAGGGTGATCGCGACAGCGGCATCGGTCGGCAGGCCCGGGACGCAGGATGCGGCATCCGGCTCCGCGACGACCAGCCCGTCACAGGATGCGGCATCCGCTCGCGCGGTCGTGATCTGGCCATCGCCGGCGACGGTCAGCGCGAGCACGCCCGGCTGATCAAGAGGCGACCATGTCGTGGCATCCGTCGACTGGGAGGCAGCCGACCCGCAGATCACCGCCGTCGTGTCGCCGCCCGCGCGCACACCGGTCGGGGTCGCGCAGGGGGCGTCGAGCGTTCCCGCGGGGGTCACGACCGCGACGGGATTCGCGGGGTCCACATACGTCGACGAGGCGAGGATTTCATCGTTGGGTTCCCAGAACTGCCCGTCGGTGAAGGTGCGCATGCCCTGCAGGGTGCAGTCCGCGCCCATCAGGGCGACCATCTGCGCCTGATCGCCCGTGTACGGCGAGAGCGAGAGCACCTGACCGATGCCCAGATACCGCGGCGTCACATCCGACCACGTCGCACCGGCATCCGTCGAACGCTCCAGCAGCGGCTCGACCGACCCGCATGCCCCCGCGGTCGCGCGCCACAAGACGCCCTCGGATGTCGCCAGGAACCGTTCGGCGGCGCCGGCCGCGGCCTCCACCGTCGGCGTCGGCGTCGGGGTGGGCGTCGCACTCGGGGTCGTCACACCCATCGTCGGGGTGATGCGTGGCGCCTCCGTCGGGGGAGGGGTCTGCGTGCGCGTGATCGCGAGCCAGCTGAGCCCGCCGACCGCGATGATCAGCACCGCGACGATCGCGACCGACACCCAGGTGGGCACACTGCCCCGTGAGCGGCGTCTCGGCGTGCTCGAGCGGTAGGCCACGGCGGTCCTCGCGTGTCGGCTGATGCGGCGGGCGAAACAGGATCCGCTCGCGTCGGCAAAGCGGATGGAAGCGTGTGGTTCCGGCGCCGAACCGGCGAGGACGTCCCCCGACAGGTACCCTGGCGCCTATGACGGAGTCTAGCGCGGGGACGATACGTTCGCGGGATCGCAGCTCGTCGCGGGGGTCTTCCGGGGGCGCATCCCGGGGGTCCGAGCGGCGCTCCTCCCGGGGCTCGGGGCGGCGCGAGAGCGCCCGTCACACCTGGCGGTCGGGCGGGTCATCCGTCGCCCGCTGGGACTGGGAACTCGTCGGCTGGGCAGTGCTGCTGCTGGGCGCCGGCATCCTGCTGTCGACCCTCGCCGACCGGCTCCTGGGCGGGACGCTCGGCTCCGGGCTCTCCCTCGCCGCACTCTGGGGCGGGATGCTTGCCGCGATCATGCTCGCCTTCGTGCGCTCGCGGCCCCGGACGCTGCTGCGCTTCCACCCGTTCGACCTGCTGTACGGACTGGTTCTGGGTGTCCTCCTGCGTCTCGTGCAGGGCTTCTTGGAGATCGCCGGCACCGGAACGGCGGCGTGGCCCTCGATCGCCACGGTCGATGGCCGGCTCCCGGCATCCTTCTGGTTCGACGGTGTGCTCGCGCCGATCGTGATCTCGCCCCTGCTCGAGGAGTTCTTCTTCCGGGCGGTGCTGCTGGTGGCGATCTTCACGGCAGTGAGACGGATGACGGACTCGCGCTCCTGGGCCGGGTTCGCTGCGATCGCCGCGACGACCGTGCTGTTCGTCGGCCTGCACCTCGTGTTCGAGGTCTACGCGTGGTGGTCCCTCGTCTCGATCGCGCTCGTCGGTCTCGTCTGCGGCGGACTCGTCATTGCGACCTCCCGCATCTGGGGCGCCGTGCTCACGCACGTCGTCTTCAACGCCGTGTTCGTCGGCATGCTCGTCATCGGAACCGTCGGCGCCTAGCCGCCTCTCCTCGCTCACGCGCGGTGCCCCTCACGCGTCCACAATCGCCTCGAGACGCCTGTGCTACACGTGCTACAGATGATAGATTCGGCGTATGCCGACGATCAGCCACCGCGAGATGCGCAACAACAGCGCCAGCGTGCTGCGCGGCGTGCAAGACGGCGAGACGTACGTCGTCACCAATGACGGGGTGGCCGTCGCCGCTATTGTGCCCAGCGGCGAGCACGTTGCCGAACTGCCCGTCGTCCGCCGTGCGACAGCCTCGCGCGACATTCGGTTGCTCGCGCGTCACGGCATCCGAGGTGACGTTCGCGAGACCCTCGACCAGCTGAGATCCGAGCGGTGACCCGCGCATACCTCGACACCTCCGCTGCCGCGAAGCTCATGATCGAGGAGCCCGAGTCAGCTGCGCTTGCTTCCTGGGTCGACGAGGGCGCGGTGGAACTCGTTGCCGGGCTGTTGCTCGAGACCGAATTGCGCCGTGTTGCGGTGCGCCACGATATCCCCCAGCTGGACATCTCCGCCCTGCTCGATCATGTCACTCTCTACGGACTCACCCCCACGGTCTACCGGGACGCAGGTCTGCTGCTCGGCACGGCGCTGCGCACGCTCGATGCTCTCCATCTGGCATGCGCACTCCGCCTCGGCGTCGACACCGTCGTCACGTATGACGAGAGGTTCGCGGACGCGGCGAGGGGTGTGGGCATCCCGGTCGTCGCGCCCGCGTAGCAGACCGTCTCCCCGCGGTGTGCGGCTAGAGCGCCGGGGGGAGCGAGACGAGGCCGAGCCGGGTCGCCTCCGCGATCGCCTCGTGACGCGAGGAGACCCCCATGCGCCGGTAGAGCGAACGCACCTGCGACTTCACCGTGTTCACCGACACGTGCAGGCGCCGCGCGATCTGCGCGAGTGACTCCGTACCCGTCAGCGCCGCCAGCACCTCCCGCTCGCGCGGGGTCAGCACGACCGCAGGCGGCGGGGTCGGGACCACAGCCTGACCGACATGCGGCGGGAGGGTGAGGGGCAGCTCGTCGCGCACGGATGCCGGCACCACGGCAAGCGGCCGCCACAGCCCCTCGTCGCGTGCCAGAGCCGCCGCTGCGGCACCGACCCGGTCGTCTGCGGGAAGTCCCGCCCGCTGGAGCGCCAGAGAGGTCAGCAACAGCGCCTCCAGTCGCACCGACGGCCCGACACCGCGCCGGTGCGCGAGGAAGCGCGCCGCGTGCACCGCCACGAGCGGGTCGGCCCGGGTGATCAGTGCGCGCACCGCTCCGAGTGCGCACAGCCACGGGAGAGAGTCCGGGTCGCGGACCGCTTGCGCCGGGGGCATCCCGAGCGTCTCGCCCGCCTGCTCGCGCAGGAACGTCGCGACGCACAGCCCGAGCGACCCCTCCGGGAGCGGGCGGCTCTCGGTGGCGGCGTCGACGAGATCGAGCACGCCCGCCGGGTTCCCGGACGCGAGACGCCAGCGGCCCTCCGCGAGCAGCACGAGCGGCCAGTACTCGAAGAGCAGGTCGCGATCGAGGCTCGCGAGCAGGTCGGGCGCGCGCTCGTCCATCCGCTCGACGGCGACGAGAGCACGAGCGAGACGGATGCGGGCCCGGATGCGCTCCGCATACGCGTTGTTGGGCAGCCGATGGGTGTCAGCGCGCGTCAGCATCGTCTCGGCCTCGCGCAGCCTGCCCTCCATCGCGAGAACGCACGCCTGCTTGACCAGTGCGTCGCGGCGGATGCCGAGATCTTCGTCACCGTCGGCCGCTGCCAGTGCCCGGCGGTAGTGGGACAGCGCCGCTGCCGTGTCACCGGCGAGCAGCTCCGTCGTGCCCATCTGCGAGTACGCGGCGGCGAGGAACTGGGGAAGCTGCGCAGGTTCCCGCGCGGCCTCGGTCTCAATGTGCTGACGCAGTCGCTGGGCCACATCGCGTGCCTCGTCGAACTCCCCGCGCAGGCGGTGAGCGAGCATGCGCTGCGCGATACGCCATCCCTGGTCGGCGTGGGTATCGAGGCTCGCGGCGGGTGCGGCATCCAAGGGACGGGTGCTGAGCAGGCGGATGCGTTCTGGGCTATCGAGCACGGGGAGAGCGAATCGTTTGGCCAACAGGAGGGCCGGTGGTGCGGCATCCTCGGGCACGGGGATGAGCAGTCGACGCAGCTCGCTCGGACGGTCGAGAAACAGCGGCCACAGCCCGACCGTCAGCAGCCGGATCGCGGTCGCGGCGTCGTCACGTGCCCACGCGGCATCCACCTGGTCGATCAGTGCCGTCAGCACTTCGGGGGCGGTGGTCGGCGGGGCCTGCCCCGCTGCCGGGGGAGCGAGGCTCGCGGCGACCACCTCCGTCGAGGGGATCTCGTAGGGCACCTCTGTCGAGGGGAT
Organism: Microbacterium sp. bgisy207; assembly: GCF_057706855.1. Taxonomy (NCBI): domain Bacteria; kingdom Bacillati; phylum Actinomycetota; class Actinomycetes; order Micrococcales; family Microbacteriaceae; genus Microbacterium; species Microbacterium sp. bgisy207. The sequence goes on along the minus strand of NZ_JBYIPB010000018.1, from coordinate 12,181 downwards.
TTCGGGGGGCACCTCTGTGCCGCGCAGGGCATCGGCCGACGGCGCGGCGCCAGTCGAGTGGGGACCGTGGGTCTGTCGGTTCGGCATGAACATCGAAATCCTTCCCGTCACCACCACAGATGGCGGGGAGAGGAAATCGTGACGCGGAATCGAAGAATCCCGTGCGGCTCCCGGGCGCGTGCCCACCTCGGCGCGACCGAACGGTGCGGTGCGGTGGCGCGCTACCCGGCGGTGAACGTCACGAACGACGCGACGCCGTGGCGACCTGTCGCCGGGTCGATGTAGCGGATGCCGATCGTCACCGTCGTGTCGGAGGCGGGCAGCGTGAACTCCTGCGCATACGAGCCGGAGGCATCCAGCACCATCGGTGTCGGTCGGCAGGGCGAGGGATCGGGAAGCTTGATGCGCTGGACGGATGCGGTCGGCGTCCCCGTGATCGACAGCAGGAATCCCGAGCGCGACACGACCTCGCCCTCACCCGGCGAGACGAAGGCGGGCGGTTCGGTCACGGATACTGTCACGCCGGTCGACAGCGGAGACGTGCGGCCATCGATGGTCTGCCGGGCGGTGAGCACATGATCACCCGCGGGGAGATAGGCCGACGCATCCGTCGTGCATGCGCCGCCCGACAGATCCGTCACCGTCCACGCACCCGCATCGTCGGCGATCACCGTTGCGCGGACGACATCCGCCTCATCGAGCACCTCGACGGTCGCACCGGGTTCGGCATCCGTTCCCGACAGCTCGGGATACACGTGCGTTCCCGCGCTCGCGTCGACGACGAACTGGGGCGCCGGCAACGGCGGGTCGGTCGGCGTGGGACTGGGCGTCGGGGTCGGGGTGGCCGTCGGAGTGGGACTGGGCGTCGGGGTCGGGCTGGGAGTGGGGTGTGCGGTCGGCGAGGCGCTGGGGCTCGGTGCGGGGAGGGGAGGCACGACCGCACCCGGGTGCGCGGAGGTCACGGGCGCCGGTGTCCGTTCCGGGCGGGCAGGTCGGGGCGGTCCGTTCTCGTCAGCGCCCGCATCGTCGGCCTCGGGCGCGGGAGGCTCCATCGACGGCGCGGGGGCATCGGGGATGTCGACGCCCCCTGCCTGGTCGTCGGCCGACGGCGGGGGAGCGGCGTCCGCGGCAGGCGGATGCGCGGCTGTCGGTGCGCCGAGCCCCGTGCCCACCGCGGCCCACACACCCGCGCCCAGCGCGAGGGCGGCGATCGCTGCCGCCGCCACGACTCCCGCCTGCGCCGAGCGGGACAGGCGGGAGGTGCGCGGCCGCACCCTCGTGGCGGTCGCACCGGCTGCGGTCGTGCCGGCCGCGATCGTGGCTACGCCGGCGGCAGCGCTGGACTGCAACCAGGCACCGTAGGCAGCGGCAGCGGGAACACCGACGACGACCGGCAGCAGGGCGAGGGCGAGCCGGCTCGAGACCTGCTGCGCTTCCTCCCACGCCAGCGCGCACCTCGCGCACGTCGCGATATGCGCCTCGGCGGTCCGGGCGTCCCGGCTGCTCAGGGCTCCGCGGGTGTGCGCGCCGAGCATCGACAGCACCCCGCGGCACTCGTCGCTGTCGGCGGCGAGCAGTTGCCCGTTCACCCACGCATCACGAAAGCCGCGGCGGGCACGGATGACCAGAGCCGACGCGGCGTTGGCGGCAAGCCCCAGCAGCGGCGCGAACTGACGAGGCTTCAGGCCCTCGACATCGCTGTACCACAGCGCCTCCTGCCACCTGGTGGGCAGGGAGCGGAAGGCCGATACCGTCACCCCTGCTTCCAGCGAGGCCTCCACCGCGCGGGCGGTGTCGATCTCGGCGGGCAGCTCCGCGACATCCGTGCTCGAGGTCTCCGCCGCGCGGGAGCCCCACTCCCGCGCAACGTTCTTGACCGCCGTCAGCAGGTAGGGACGAAACCCCATGGTCGGGCCGCCGCCCGCCTTGATGCGGGCGAACACCCGTGTGAAGGCTTCGGAGACGACATCGTCGGCATCCAACGTCGTGAACGCGCGCGCCACCGCAAGCGCGGCGGCGCTGTGACGCAGCCACAGCTCGGCATAGGCCGCTGAGCCATTCCGGCGCGACAGTGCGACGAGATCATCGTCGCTGAGCGTCGTCAGACCACTGCGGGACACGGTCAACTCGCCTTTCGAGGGGACAAGGAGGAGAGCCGTTCCCAGATACGACTGTCTTCCAGATTGGGCGGCAACGCCGCATCGCGCAACAGTGCACTTTCTGTGAACAGCTGCACGAGGCGGCTCAGCTGGGCGAAGTCCGTGGTCGTCAGCCCGGCGCAGTCGAACACGACGGTGCGCACGTGCGGGGTATCGGTGGCTCCGTCCGGCTCGCCCGGGAGGCTCCGTGCACACGGCGACACGAGCAGCATCCGGGCGGGAAGCGCCCGTGTCCACGGTGCCCGGCGAGGCGACGCGCACGTGATCTCTGCGGTACCCCTCTGCCAGCGCCGCAGCCGGGATGCGTCCTCGACTTCGAGCCACGGTCCGCGCAGGGTGGCCTCGATCAGACGCGGCACACCGGTGCGGGCCGGGATCACGGCCAGGCGCCAGCGGCGGGCCGTGAACCTGATCGCCCACGGCCCTCCCGACGATTCGCGGTCGGGAGGGCCATGGCCGTGGTGGCTCGCAGGAGTGCTCACGCTCCTACAGATGCCGGGTGGTGTGTTTCATGACGCGGTTTCGCTCACGCATCCGTTCGCCGACGCGATGCCGCGAAGAATCCGCCACCGGCGATCAGAAGGATCAGTGTCGCCATGATCAGCCACCACGGCAGCGTTCCTCCCGTGCCCGCCAGCGGGTCGGCCGCCACCGGGGTGGTCGTCGACGCCGTGAGCGTCGACCCGGGCAGCTGCTCGGTCGGGGTGGTGACGGTGGCCGTGTTGGTCACCTCGGGGTAGGCGCCGTTCGCCACGCTCACCACGAGCGTCATCGACGCCGTCTGTCCCACGCCGAGCGGATCGGTGAGGGTGCAGGTCACCGTCTGACCGGAGGCGTCGCACGTCGCGCCGGTGCCCGAGGCCGACACGATGCTCAGCCCGCGCGGCAGCACGTCGGTCACCACGATCGGACCGGGGTCCTCGGTGGGCCCGTTGTTGGTCACGGCGATCACGTAGGTGCCCTTCGACCCGACCTGCAGCCCGCCCAGTGCCGTCTTGGTGACCACGAGGGTCGACTGCGGCGGCACCGTCACGGGGTCATCGCTGGTGTTGTCGGTCGGGTCGGTTTCGGGCTGGTCGGCCGCGACGACACCGACGTTCACGACCTCGTCGTAGGCCGCCGCCGTCACGGTCACCGTGAGCGAGAGGGTCGGGGCGTCGGTCGCCGGCGCCAGATCGCCCGTGAGCGTCGCGGTCACCGTCGTCGTCCCATCGGCGGCCACGGGGTCCGCCACGACGGTCCACGCGGGGTCACTGCCGGCGGCATCCACGTACTCCAGGCCCGCGGGGATCGTGTCCACGACGGTCACACCGGTCGCGGTCGAAGGACCGTCGTTGCGGACCGCGAGGTCGAACGGCAGGTCATCGCCGATGCGCACGTCGTTCGCGTCGTGGGTCTTCACGATCGACAGGTTCACCGCCTGGGCGATCTGCAGATCCGCCGTGTCGGTGTTCTCGTGCGGGTCGGGTGCGGGCTCGGGAGTTCCCGAGCTCACCGTGGCGCTGTTGGTCAGCACCGTCGTGCCGGTGACCGGGTCGACCGGAATCGACGGGTCGAGCTGCACGATGAGCGTCACCGCCGGGGCATCCGTTCCCGCCGCAAGCCCCGTGCCCGAGGGCAGGCGGGTGAGCGTGACGGTCTGGGTACCACTGACCGGATCGACCGGATCGGCAACGGCCGACCAGTCGGTCCCATCGACGAGCCCGACGAACGTGATGCCCTCGGGCAGTGTGTCCACGATCGTCACGGGAGCGACGGCGTTGGAGGGCCCGTAGTTGTGCACCTCGAGGAGGTACCGGGCGTGCTCGCCCGCGATCGCGTCGGTGACCGGGTCGCCCGCGTCATCGACAGCGGTCTTCACGATGCCGAGATCGGCGAGAGTGTCGACCCGGATCGTCGCGTCATCCGTGTTGTCGGAGGTGGAGGTCTCCGGTGTCGAGGTCGCCACCGTCGCCGTGTTCGTCAGGTCGGTGCCGGTCAGCACGGATGCCGACAGTGCCGCCGTCACCGAGATCGTGGTCGTCCCCACGGGCAGATCGGCGATCTCGCACGCCGCCGGCGTCACGGTGACATCGCATGTCCAGCGGCTGCCCGACATGGCGGTGACGGTCATCCCGACCGGTGCGGCATCGGTGACCACGACGTCGCGCGCCACCGACGGACCCTGGTTCTCGATCGTGAGCGTGTAGCCCACGTCCGTGCCGGCGATGTAGGGCCCAGCATCCGGCGTCTTGGTGATCACGAGGTTCGTGAGCGTGTCGAGGGCCGTCGGATCGTCGGCGTGGTCGTTGCTCGGGTTGTCGTCGTCGGGGCCGTCCACATCCGCCTCGTTGGTGTACGAGCCGGGTGTGAGGTCGGCATCCGTCGTCGCCGAGAAGACGATCACGATCGTCGCGGCGTTGGCGAGGCTCGAGGAGGCATCCCCGACCGTCCAGGTGAGGGTCTGGCCCGACACGGCCGGCTCGGTCGCCACGGCCGCGCCGCCCGCGACGCTCACCGTCGCGCTGCCGGTCTCGTAGCCGAAGCCGGCGGGCACCGTGTCGGTGATCACGATCGGACCCGAGGATGCCGAGGGGCCGTTGTTGGTGACCGTGACCGTGTACTGGATCGGATCGCCCGCGTGCACGGTGCCGGTGTGGGTCTTCGCGATCGACAGATCCGCCGAACGCTCCGAATCGGAGGTCGAGTCGGTGTCGTCGGGGTCGTTGGTCGCGTTGTCGGCGTGCGCGATGACCGTGTTCTCGACCGTCGCGCCGGTCTCGACCGTCGCGTCGAGCACCAGAGTCACCCGGAAGGACGCGGACCCGCCCGCGACCAGGTCGCCGGTGAGGGCGAACGTCTGGTCGTCGCCGGGTGCCGAGGCCGAGGAGGTGCGCGTCCAGGTGCCCGTGACCGACTCGAACGACTGGTACGTGAAGTAGTCGGCGACCTCGTCGTCGACCGTCACCGCGCGCGCATCGGCCGTGCCGGTGTTGGTCACGTCGACGAGGTAGGTCACGGGGGCGCCCGGCACCACCGGATTCGCCGCCGTGGCGGGCACCCACGCGGAGCCGTCGAAGACGACCCGGGTCTTGTTGATCCCGAGCGTCGTATCGATCCCCGGAGTCACGGTATCCGTGTCGCTGTTGTCGGGGTCCGGATCGGGAGTCTCGCCGGGGGTCACGGTGCCGGTGTTCGAGATGCCGGTGCCCGCGGGCCACGACGACTCGATCGTGCCGGTCAGCGTGAAGGTGGTGACCTGACCGGCCGTCAGCCGCTCCCCGTCTGCGAGGGTGAGGGTCACCGTGTCACCGGCGGCGAACGGGCCCGGAGCCGACGCGGTCCAGCCGGCGGGGAGCGTGCCCAGCGTCGTGTTCAGCATCCCGGCGGGGATCGTGTCGGTCACGGTGATCGGGTTCGCGCTCGTCGAGACCGAGTCGGACGGTCCGTCGTTCGTGACGGTGAGGGTCCAGGTCACCGATCCGCCCGCGTTCACGGAGCTCGAGCCGGTCTTGTCGATCACGAGGTCGGCGGACGCGGTGACGGGAACCTCGGCGTCGTCGGTGTTGTTCGACGGGTCCGGGTCGTGGGTCGCGCCGGTCACGGTCGCCGTGTTGTCGACGGGCGAGTCAGCCGGGTCGAAGGATGCCGCAGCCTGCGCCGTGACCGTGATGACCGGGAAGCTCGCTCCCGAAGCCAGGGTGTCGGCGCTGTTCGTGCGGGCGCAGTCGAAGCCGGTCGTCGACACGAGAGCGCAGTCCCACCCGTCGCCCGAAACCCCGGTCACGCTGAAGCCGTCCGGCAGTGCGCCGGCATCTCCCCAGGTGTCGCTGACGGTGAAGGGGCCGACGGCGTCGTCGGGACCGGTGTTGGTCACCGTGATCGTCCACGCCGTACCGGCGGCGCCGCCTGCGATCAGGCCCGTACCCGGGTCCTTCTGCAGTTGCAGGTCGGCGGAGTGGATGAAGGCATCCGCGGTCGCGTCCGGGCCGGTGTAGTCGCCGTCGGCGTCTTCGGTCGCTCCGGAGGTGTCGGTCGTCGTGCCCGCCACGGCGTTCGTGTGCGGCGGGCGGACGATCGGCGGACCGGCCTGTGTGACGCCCGCGTCGACGAGTGCCGCGGCGCGCGGGATCGTCGTGAAGACGATCATGATCGACTGGCCCGGCTGCAGCACGGGAGCGGTGGGTGCCGCGGTCCCGAACGACCACGCGAGCTGCTGGGGGTCGCCGGGGTCGCCGCTGCCGGTGACCGTCGTCGTCGGCGAGACTGTCGAGCCGGCCACCGTCGCGCTCGTGATGGTCTGGAACTCCCAGTTCACCGGCAGCGTGTCGACCAGCTCCACCGTCTGGGCGGGGCCGTCACCGTTGTTGGTCGCGGTGATCGTCCAGCTGAACGGCGTGCCCGCGTAGGCGAGATCACCCGCGGTGACGGTCTTGGCCAATGCCACGTCCGGCAGCGCCGGGTCGACGGTCGCGGTGTCCTCGACATCCGTCGGGTCGTACTCCCGACCGTCGTCGGGGAACGACTCGTAGTGGTCGACGGACGCGGTGTTGGTGAAGGTGTCACCGTCGTGCAGGTTCGCGCTCGCGGTCAGCGTCGCCGAGTACGTGAACTGCACGGTGTTGCCGGGCGCGGCGTTGCTCAGCGGACCCGGCAGGTCGGTCTGATCCCACGTGATCGTGCCGCCGCCGAGCACCGGGTCGGCGCCCGTGAGCGCTCCGCCGCCGGTGATCGTGGCGGGGTCGACGACGACACCCGCGGGGATGACGTCGCTCACGACCATGTTGTAGGCGGGAGTCTCGCCGGTGTTGGTCACCGTCACGGTGTAGTCGAAGCTCTCGCCCGGGTTCGGGGTGGCATCCGAGACCGTCTTGGCGATCCCCAGCAGCGGATCCAGGACGTCGACGTTCGCGTCGTCGTCGATCGTGGTGCGGGTCGACGGGTCGTCGTTGGTCGTGTTCCACGCGAACACGGCGGTGTTGGGCAGGTCGTCGATGTTCGCGGCGACCGCCCCGCCGTCGAGCAGCACCTCGTAGGTGAGGGTCAGCACCCGGTCGACCGGCTGGGACAGGATGTCGTTCCCGGCGCCGTCGTCGTAGGTCCAGGTGGCGGTGTTCGTGCCGGCATCCAGCGTGTAGTCCCACGTTCCGCTGACCCCGGTCGACGGACTCGCGGTCGGGCCCGTGATCGTCGCGTCCTGCAGCACGACTCCGGCGGGAAGATCATCGGAGATCACCGGGTCGTAGTAGTTGATGTTCGCTTCGAGGGTGACCTCCACCTGGTATTCGACGGTCTCGCCGAGCGGCTCGGAGACGCCGCTCGTGAACGCATCCGTCGTGCCCGTCGTCCGCACGCCCTTGGCGATCTCGGCGGTCACGGCCCTCACTGTCGCGTCATCGGTCGAGGTGCGGGTGCCGCGACGGCTCGTGACGTCGCCGCCGAGGCTCGACGGAAGGGTGTAGCCGGTCTCGGCGGCAGTGTTCGTGTAGCTCTCGCCACCGCCGGTGGAGGGATCGATGCTCGCCTCGTACGTGATCGAGGCGGTCGGGGGGATCTCGGCGACGTTCCAGGTGATGGTGCCGCCCGCCCCGGTGGTCACGCCGACGTCGTACGCGGTGGGCGCGACGGAGGCCGAGCCGATGTCGACGATCAGGCCTGCCGGCACGGTGTCGACGATCACGTTGTCGTAGGAGATCGGGCGATTCGAGGTGTTCGCGACACTCAGCGTGTACGTGATCGTGTCGCTGGTCGTCAGATCGGATGCCGGCGACGCCGACTTGGTGATCTGCGGGTTCGGCTCGATGTAGGTGACGGAGGCGTCGTGCTGCCCGTCCCAGGTATCGCTCGTGAACAACGCGCGGTTGGTCAGTGTCGCGTTCGTACTGCCCGCGTCGCCGACGAAGAGAGTCAGCGTCACCGTGAACACCTGCGGGTCATCCGAGGTGTTCGAGTAGGAGCCGGGGAAGCTCAGTTCGCCCGTCGCAGAGAGCGAGAAGTCACCCGCGGTCGCGCCCGTCAGCGCCGTGGCTGCCCAGGTCGGCGTGCCGTGCACCGTGTACGGCACGGTCGTGCTGCCCCGCAGGAGCGTTCCGCGATCGCGCAGCACCGCATTCGTGACCGTCGTGTGCGCGGGGACCGAGACCGAATACTCGAAGGTGATGAGCTCGCCCTGCACGGCCTGGCTCGAGCCGTTGTTCGGGTCGAGGTTCTGTTCACCCAGACCGGTGTTCGGGCCGACCTCGGTCGAGAGGAGTTCCTTGTCCACAGCGGGGTCGGGTGTGTAGACCGACGAGTCGTCCCGCGTGTTCGCGCCGGGTACGGTCTGGTCGACGGGGCGGGTCGTGTCATCGAGGGAATCGGTCGGGTAGAGCGTCTGGGTGTCGCCGGTGTTCAACTCGACGTCGTACTGCGTGATCGACGCCGTGTTGTCATAGTCGACGTTCACGCGCGCGTCGGCGGGAATCGTGACGTCGTAGGTGAGGGTCGCCGTACCCGGCGCCGCCGCGACCGCGACACCTGTCCACACGATGACCGAGCGGCCGCTGGAGGAGGACTCGAGATCGGTGGGGTAACCCGGGTCGCCCGGATCCAGCGCGGTGCCGCCATTGCTGATCGCCGACACGTCGCCCTTGTCGATCCCGCTCGGCAGGGCATCCCACACCGTCAGATCGGCGTCGAAGTCACCGCCCGAGAGGTCCACGCGGTAGGTGACGACGTCGCCCGCAGCGACCTGGATGCCGTCGCGGTTCGAATCGAACACGGTCCCGTCCGCGTCGTTCTGACTCTGCGCGGGAAGGGTAGCGTCACCGTCCACGTCCCGGACGCCCTTGAGGAGGGTCGGACCCTGACCGAGCTGGATCTCGGACGCGTCGCGCAGGAAGAACAGGTCACCCAGCACGTTCTCCTGCTGGTACTTCATGAGGTTCTGCGGCTTGTCGAGTGCCGAGCTGTCGGACGGTGTGTTGGAGGTCACCTGACCCAGCACGTGCAGAACAAGCGTCGAGTTCAGCGGAACGTAGCGGTCACCGCCCGCGCCGACGGCGCCGACCCGCCAGTCCAGTCGCTGACCGCTCTGCGAGAAACTGTCGATCGTGACACCGCCGGTGGTGCCGCCCGGTCCGCTGTAGATCGCGGAGTCGAGGTAGGTGACGCCCGTGGGAAGGAAGTCGGTGACCAGGGGGTTTCGAACGTCGATCTCGTTCGCGAACTCGACAGTGAGCTCGTAGCAGACGACATCCCCGGCGTGGAAGGCGGGGTCCGCGGCATCCGTCTGGTTCTGCGCCCACGGAGCGCCCGGGGCGACATCGCACGAGGTCGCGGCAGTCGGGGCCACTCCCGGCGTCGGGACCACGGCGTCGCGGGGGAGCACCTGCTTCGAGATGGCCGAGAACGCCGAATCCAGCGTCGCCTCGGAGTCGTCCCACACGTCCTCGGTGCCGTCGGCGGGGACGCCGGCGCCGTTGGTCACGCCGGTCAGGGCCGGGATCGCGTCTGTCCAGCCCGTGATGGTGACCGTGTTGCCCAGACTGTCGCCCGAGGTGGTGGGCCCGACCCAGGGATCATCCGTGTCGTACGTGCTGCGCATGAGCGCCGTGTAGCTCACGTCATGGTCGTCGTTCGCGCTGAGCGCCGCCGGATCGATGAGGTAGCTCACCTCGAACGTGCCGGTGGCGGCGTCGTAGTCGATCGCGGTCGCCGTTGCGCCGGTGAGGGTCGCGCCGGCATCCGTCGACGGATAGGGGCAGTCGGCCGGGAGCGGGTCGCCCGTGATACTCGCGGTCGCAGGCCCCGGCAGGACGGGGCACAGGCCGTTGGCGAACGTGTCGACCAGCTCGATCGGATCCGGATCGCTCGGGTCGCCGGCGCTCGTGTATTCGCTGGTCGCGATGTCGAGCGAGTAGGTGGCCAGGCCGCCCGTGACGAAGTCGCCGCCCGCGGCAGTCGTGACGCTCTTGAGCACCCGCAGGTCCATCGCCTGGATCTGCTCGAGATCCGTGTCGCTCGCCGCCGCCGGCGTGGACGGAGCGAGAGGGCCCGCATAGGTGCCGGCGACGGTCGCGAGGTTCTCGTACAGGATGCCGTCGCCGAAGCCCGCGCCCTGGCCCTGGCGGGTCGAGGCGCCGGCGTTGTTGTTGAGGTTCGACGCCTGCCCGAGCCCTGCAGGGTCGGGCGTGCCCGTGCCGGCCGCCGTGACGAAGTCCATCGTGTTCTCGAACAGCGGCACCGCGGCGACGTAGCGGATGACGTACGTGCCGGCCACACCCGCGGCGCTGAGGTCGGTCGCCTGCGCCGTGCCTCCGGTGAGATCGGGCAGACTCCAGGTCACCTTCGTGTACACGCCCGCATCGAGCCCCGCGGGGATACCCGAGTCCACGGTCTCGACGCTCACCGGCGCCAGGCAGTCGGCGGGGGAGGTTCCCGTGAGGGGGCCGGCAGCCGGGTACTCCAGGGATCCGCCGAGGCTCCCGCCCGCGTCGTACAGCAGGGGCGAGTCGGCGGTGTTGTCGACGCTCGCGCACGCGAGGAACTCGAGCCCCGCGGGGAGGAAGTCGACGATGGTGACGGCATCCGTGTCGCCCTGCGGCGTGTTCTCGACCGTGAGGGTGTACACGGTCTGGTGGTCGTGCACTCCGCGCAACAGCTCGATCTCGGGGCTCGGCTCGGACTTGGTGAGCCGCAGTGCCTGAACCGGCATGTCCGTCGTGCTGGTGCCACCCGAGGTCTCCGCCGCGGCTGCGGTGCCGCCGACCCCTGTCGAGCCGTCGAAGACGGGGAGGAGGGCCGCGTCGGCGGAGATGTAGCCGGCCAGGGTGATGTCGGGCTCTGCTCCCACCGGGAAAAGGTCGGCGTCGGGTCGGACGGTCACGGACGAGGGATACGTCGCCGTGCCCGGCAGGTCTGCCACATCCTGGAACACCCACAGCTGCATGCCCGCCGGCACTGTCGCGAGCGGGTCGCCGGCCTGCGTCTTCGCGCTGTTGGGGAGCGAGGCGCCACTCGGATACACGACGGGGCTACCCATCCCCCCCGAAGAGACGAAATCGATCCCGCTCGGCAGCAGGACGGTCAGCGACGCGTTGTAGCCGTTGGTGGTCGAGGTGTTCGTGATCGATACGTCGAACGTCGCATCCTCGCCCGCCAGGATGAACGGCTTGGTGTCGGCATCGCCGAACGCGCCGCCGGTCTGCACCAGTCCGATCGAGGTCGTCGGATCGGGCAGGGCAGCAGCGGACGCCGCCGTCGTCGCGCCCCAGATGCCAAGACCCACGGTGCTCGCGATCACCGCGGGCGTGAGTGCGAGGGAGACCCGGCGCATCCAACCCCGGCGCCTGCGCTCACGGGACGCGCGGCGGGTCGCGGGAGCAGCGGATACGGAGGGCGCAGGGGCGTTCATCGGATGACCGTCTTCTGTCGGGTCGCACCGGTCAGGAGCGAGGGAGGGCAGCACACAGTGCCCGCGCAGGCGCAGGCGCGGAGACCGCCAGTCCCGCTCGGGCCGCGAGCTGGCTACTCCTCAGCCCGAGTATTGAGGTGTGGGCTAGCGCAAAACGGTTCTGCCGCCCGAATTCACCCGGTTCTTCACCCCTGTGCTGTGATGCTTCACACTCACTGTGCTGCCACGGACCGGCGCACGATTCCGCCGCGTCTCACACGTGGAGCCGGCCTCTGTGGCCTAGAGCAGACCGAGGCGGTGAGCCGTGAGCAGCGCCTGGACGCGGGTGGTGGCCCCGAGCTTGCGAAAGAGCGTCCGCTGCTGCGACTTCACCGTGTTCTCCGACACGAACAGGGCCTCGGCGATCTGTGCGCGTGTGAGGTCGGTGGCCAGGAGCTCGAGCACCGCGCGCTCGCGGGGCGTCAGGACCGGCGCGGGCGAGCCGCGCAATAACCTGTTGCCGAAGCCTTCAGGCCAGCCCTCGACAGTCGCGTGTGCGAATCGAGCCACAACCCCCGGAACGTACACGCGTTCGACATCGTCGAGGCCCCCTGACCGCGCGACCAGGCCGCGCAGCAGCTCGGTCGCGTCATCCGTACTGCCTTGGCTA
>NZ_JBYIPB010000017.1:0-58392 GCF_057706855.1 Microbacterium sp. bgisy207 | reverse complement strand
GCTAGCCCTCGCGCCCCGCACGCGAGCGTCGGCGACGGTGGTCCAGCACGATCACGGCCAATCCTGCCGCCAGCAGCACCGCGGGAGCTTGCCATGCCGGCAGCACTCCGGCGCCCGTATCGGGGAGCTGTGTCGATGTCGGGCTCGGTGTCGGTGTAGGCGTCGGTGCGGGTGTGGGCGTCGGTGCTGTGAAAGTGTCGGTGATTGCTGCCGAAACGGTCACGTTCGCGACCGCGACGACGGATGCGGGGATCGTCGTGGTCGAGGTCAGCACGGCATCCGCGGTGTGGCCGTCCGCGGTCTGCGCGAGGGTGCACGTGGACCCAGCGGGCACGGCCGAGAGCGTGACCACGCGGGTCGTTCCGGCAGGAGCGCCGGCGGCGAGGGTTCCCGACCCCTCGACGACGGTTGTTCCGTCGTCGCAGCGCGCCGTCACCGAGATCGCGCTCTGGAGCCCTGCTGCCGATCCGGCGACCGTCACATCGGCGGCGAACCAGCCGGCAGCCATCGGTGTGATCGCCGCGCTGGCCCGGATCGGAATCGTGGCCTGCGCGGCAAGGATCAGCTTCTGGGCGCTCGTGCGTCCCGGGTTGCCACCGTCGTACAGGAAGACGTTTCCGGCCTCGACGGTCTGGGACGTCTCGAGCGTGATGCCCTCGTCAGCGACCGTCGAGGCGTACCGAGTCCAGAGCGAGCTTCCCTGCGCCACTGATGCGCCGTCCGGAACGGGGACTGTACCGGCAGGATCCGAGAACACATCCACCCCCCGAGCCTCGATCGTCGACGAACTCACTGACCCGCCCACCGCGAACGGCCCGACGACGTCTCCGGTCGTCGGTGCCGTCCCGGCGTCGGGGGTGATGGTCAAGGTGGGAAGCGGTGGCGCGGGGGGCGACCCCCCGGCCAGAGCCGTCTGGGTTGCCTGGACGATGTCGCGGATCGCCGCGTGCTGCGCCGGATAGCCGAACTGCGGCACGACGAATTGATCGGTGAAGTACCAGATCGCGCCCTGCACCGCCGCGACCTTCTCGGCGTCCGTCGACAACGCCGGCGCACCCGGCACCACGGGGTAGTAGTTGTTGAGGATGTAGGTGACGTAGTCGAGGTTCGGGACGTTGGCCGAGGTCCAGTCGCCGAGTTCGTAGTGCACGCCGATCTCGGTCTCCGTGGCCAGATCGATGCAGTAGGTCAGGATGTCGCCGGGACTGCTCGAACGCGGATCGTTCAGCACGATCTGCGCTGTCGAGAACGTCCCGCCGGTTCCGGTGATCGTCGTGGGATACGGCGTCTGCGGGTCGGTGATGGTGGTCTCTTGCGATCCGAACAGACCGCTCTGATGCCGCATCGCGACGACGGTTGCTTCGGTCGAGACCTGCGGCGGGTCTGTGACGCCCGGACCAGTGCCCGGTTCGGCGAGCGCGGGTGCGGCGGCTGTGCCGACGAGAACTGCGGCGATCAGGACGGCGGCGAGGGCAGCGGGGCGGCTCCGCGTCATCCGGCGTCGGGCTCGCTGTCGTAGTAGTCGACGGCGTCGTCGTCACGGAAGAGCATCGTGGGGCGGACGGTCGTGTACGCCATCGTCTTGTCCGAGTCCGGGTAGCCGATCACGTCCGGATCGGAGGTCGTGTCGAGGTCGACGTACCGCAGCGGCTCACCGCCGGTGGCCGTCATCCGGTGCGCACCCGCCGGCCCGGGCGGGAAGACGACGACCTCCCCGGGGCCGACGTCGAACTCGGCATCCGGGGTACGCACCCGACCGGTGCCCGACAGGATGACGTACGCCTCGGTGATCCCTGCGTGCCAGTGGTAGGGGTACGCCGACTGGCCCGGCGGGATCTCCATGAAGGAGACATGCAGCTGAGTGCCCTCTTTGGGAACAACGACGTGCTTGGCGAATGTGAACCGACCGCGGTCAGTGCGCCGCGCCTCGAAATCGTCCTGCCGCCCGTGCACCACCTGATCGAATGCCATGACCGCTCCTTCGCTCACCGCCACGGTACTCGCTCGTGGGCGGCACCGGAGGGTCTTCTGTCACCCTCGGCGCGCAGCCCGGGCGCGCGCACGATCCAGTAGCAGACTCGCCGGCAGCGTCGAGAGTCCGTGCACCAGCACCGACAGCGCGATCGCGACGAGCACGATGCGACGGATGTCGTCGGTGCCGGTCTCTTGCGCTGCCAGTGACGCGTAGAGCAGTGCCGACACCCCGACCGGCGCGAACCATGAGATGAACGCGGTCTCGGGCAGCGACTGAACGCGGCCTAGCAGGGGTCGTAGCATCCAGACGGCGGCAAGGCGCCGGCCCAGAAGTGCCAGCAGCAGGACCGGCACCAGCCACGGGCTCTGACCGAGCAGCCACGAGACCGGAATCAGCGTGCCGATGAGGGCAAAGACGGGGACGATGAGGAACTGCGAGATCCCTTCGACGTGTTCGGACAGTGAGGCGCGGATGGGCTCTGGGACGATGACGGCGAAAGCCACAGCGGCGACGAAGGCTCCGAGCACGGCATCCAGATCTGCCAGGCGCAGCACGGCGAATGTGACGATGACCAGGGACAGCGCGAAGGGCACTCGCGATGTCGGCTCCGCCTCTGCGTGCTCCGCCGTGTGGGTGTACAGCAGTCCCCCGACGGCGCCGATCGCGAGCCCCCCGACGATCGGGACGAGAACGTCGATGAGAAGCACTGTCGAGCCCCACTCCTGCCAGGCGAGGTCAGCAGGACGGGTCAGCAGGAGCACCGGGAGCATCAGCAGGAGGTAGCCCAGGCCGTCGTTCAGGCCGCTTTCGGCCGAGAGGTCCCAGCGCACGGACGTCGGGATCCGCCGCTCGGCTTCGGGCCCGGTCACGATCGGTGTGATGACCACCGGATCGGTCGGGGTGATCGCCGCACCGACGGCCGCGGCCACCAGCAGGGGGAGCCCGAGCAGAGCGACAGCCCCCGTTGCGATGACGAACATCAGGGGCATCCCGAGCGCGATGCTGAGCACGATCCAGCGCCGCCGTGACCGCCACGCGCGCCCCGGGAGTCGGAGCGCCACGCCGCAGAGTGTCACGACGAGCACGACCCGACTGATCTCGGCGGTCGCCGCCGCCGAGCCGTATCCGAGCACTGTCGGATCGACGACGGCGAGGATCTCGGGTCCGATGAGCAGCCCCAGGCAGAGGGCGACGAGCAGCCGCGGGATGCCGCGCCGCTCGGCCGACAGGGAGAACGCCGCAAGGGCGCACGCCAGGATACCGACGACGACGAGGGCGATGAGGACTCGGTCGGTCACGGCATCTCCCCCTTGCTGCGGCCCGAGCATCCTGCGTGGCGCCGCGCGAGGAAAGCCCTCGCGCGGCGCCATGCAGTCTGCGTTCTATTGCGTTGCGGGGTCGGCCCGCACGGCGCTGCCCCGGGGGACGAAGATGCCGAGCAGGATCATCGCCACAGTCAATCCGAGGTGCAGCCAGTTGTCGGCGGTGTTCAGCGGCACGAAGTTCCAGGCATCCGCCATGCCCGCCGTGAACAGACCGTAGATCCAGAGCACGGCATAGATGACGCCTCCCCAGATGAGGTACTGGCGGCTTGCGACCGCACTGGCTGCCACCGCGAGTCCCACGATTCCGAAGAGCAGATGAACGGCGTTGTGCAGCACGGAAACCTGGAAGACCCCGAGCAGCATCGCCTCCGAGTGGTGCCCGGCGAACATCATGGTGTCGAAGTTCTGCGTGAGGCCGGGGATGAAGCCGGCGATCCCGACGAGCAGGAAGACGACGCCGAAGACGAGGGCGACGATCTGGATGAGCGAGCCGCCGTATCGGCGAGTGGCGGCGGGCGCGGATGCGGACATAGCTCCTCCTTGGTCGTGGCCGCGGTGCGACCTGGAGTGATCGACCCTACGGAAGCGACGCCGGCAGCACGGGGGGCCTTGACATCTCAGGGAAACGTCAGGCACAGCTACTGCCCGAGGTGCGGGATCGCCACACTGTCAAGGCCCTCGGAAAGGACGGATGCGGCGCCTAGCGTCCACAGGGTGACGCGATCGTTCCCCCCTCCCGAGTCCCTCTGGCATCGGACGGCTCCTCCCATTCCGACCGACGACGAGGTCCCGGGCAGCACCGAAGTCCTGGTGGTGGGAGCAGGCCTCACCGGCCTGTCCGCCGCGACGATGCTCGCGGAGGCGGGCCTCGCGCCCGTCGTCATCGACGCCCACCGCGTGGGCGCCCTGACGACGGGCGCGACGACGGGCAAGCTCAGCATGCTGCAGGGGAGCACGCTCTCGCAGGTGCGCAGCCATGCGGGCGACGACGCCGTGCGTGCCTATGCAGAGGCGAACCGCGCCGGCATCGCTTGGCTGCGGTCGGCTCTCTCTGAGCATCCGCGAGCGATCGAGAGTCGCACTGCCTACACCTACGCGACAACCGATACCGGCCTGCACACCCTGGACAGCGAGGCGGAGGCCAGCAGGATCGCCGGCGTCGACGTCCGATCCGCCGTCGATGGTCGCGATGAGAGCGGACTGCCGTTCCCCGTACGCGGCGCCCTCTGGCTGGCCGATCAGGACCAACTGCATCCGATGGAGGTGCTCGCGGTGCTGGCGGCGCGCGTGCGCGATGCCGGGGGCCGCATCCTCGAAGGATGCCGACTCGTGACCGCGGACGTCGGGAGCGAGGCCGTGCGGGTCACGACCTCCGCAGGCCGGATGACGGCGCGTCGTGTCATCCTCGCCACCGGAACACCCGTGCTGGACCGGGGCCTGTTCTTCGCAACCCTCGAGCCGACGCGTGAGTTCGTCGGCGCGTACCGCGTGGACGGGAGGATGCCGGAGGGGATGTACCTCTCGGTCGACCCCACCTCGCGCTCGCTGCGCACAGCGCGAGACACCGACGGCGCCGAGGTCCTTCTCGTCGGCGGCAATTCCTACACCCCTGGCCGTGACCAGGACACCGCTGAGCGACTCGCAAAGCTGGATCGATGGGCGCGCGGCACCTTCGGCGTCTCCTCCCGCGTGACGTGGTGGGGCGCGCAGGACTACCGACCCGTCAGCCGGCTTCCGGTCGCGGGACCCGTGCCCGGCGGCCGCGGCCGGCTCTTCGCAGCATCCGGATACAACAAGTGGGGCATGAGCAACGCCGTCTCCGCCGCACTCGCGCTGACGGGGCAGCTCACCGGTGACGTTCCGGAGTGGGCACGAGAGCTCCGCGCGCACGCGCTGAGCCTGCCCGACATCGGCAGTTACGCGAGCGCCAACGCGGCTGTCGGCGGCTGGTACGTCAAGGGGTGGGGCGGAGCGCTCGCGGGCGAGCGACGGCGCGGCATCCGTCCCGTGGCCGAGGCGACGGTCGACGGGGTCACGTGCCGCGTATCCGGAGTGTGCACGCATCTCGGCGGGGTCGTTACGTGGAACGAGGCTGAGCGGTCGTGGGACTGCCCCTTGCACGGTTCGCGTTTCGCGCCCGACGGAACAGTCATTGAAGGTCCCGCGACGCGACCGCTCGCGCCTGTGCCCCCGGCATCCGACTCCCCCGAACCGCCGTCGCCCGCGGGTGACCCCACGACGAAGGAGACCGCATGACCGCTGCATCCGCTCCCCGCATCGGACTCAAGCTCGCCACGGAAGACCTCGGCCCCGCCGAGGTCGTCGAGCTGGCCGTGCTCGCCGAGGACGCGGGACTGGATTTCGTCGAGCTCAGCGATCACTTCCACCCGTGGCTGAGCACGCAGCACCACAGCCCCAACACGTGGGTGACACTCGGCGCGATCGCCGCGCGGACGACGCACCTCGGCCTCGTGACGGGGGTGACCTGTCCGTCCTTCCGCTACCACCCGGCGATCGTCGCGCACATGGCAGCGACGCTGCAGCTGATCTCGGACGGGCGCTTCACCCTCGGAGTCGGCTCCGGCGAGCGGCTCAACGAACACATCACCGGCGAACCGTTCCCCGCTGTCGACAAGCGGCACGAGGCGCTGCGCGAGGCCCTGCAGATCATCCGGATGCTGTGGAAGGGCGGCTACCAGTCGTTCGACGGGCGGTACCTGCAGCTCGAGGATGCTCGCGTCTTTGATCTGCCCGAGACCCTCCCCCCGATCTGCGTGGCAGCCAGCGGGGGCCAGTCCCTGGCTGTCGCGACCGACCTCGGTGACGGACTGTTCGCGGTCGAACCCGATGCCGATCTCGTCTCGGGCTTCCGCTCCGCAGGTGGCACCGGGCCGATCTACGGCGAGGTCTCGATGGCGTGGGGACCGGATGCGGATGCTGCCGCAGCTGCTGCAGCGAAGACCGCGACGTTCGGGCTGCTCGGGTGGAAGGTGATGGCGGAGCTTCCCAACCCGGTCAACTTCGACGCTGCTGTCGCGCACCTGGGCGAAGACGACATCCGCGCCCAGATGCCCGTCGGCCCTGACCTGGAGCCGCACGTCGAAGCAGCCCGCGCCTATCTCGATGCCGGGTTCGACAACCTCGTGCTCAACTGCACCGGCGGCGACGTCCGCGGCTTCATCCGCTTCGCCGCCGAGGACCTCATCCCCCGGCTGCGCTAGCCGCGGGATCCTGGGTCGGGGCGGTTCGGGCGTCGCGAACTCCTCAAGATCGGCCCGCATAGCCCGGTCCCATGCGCCCCACGCAACACCCTGCGCCGGTTTTGAGGAGTTAGCGGCGGGACGTCGGCGCGACGGCGGCTCCCCGGCCTCGTCCCGGATGTCGGCGGGGCGGGCGAAGATAGGGGGATGGCGGATGTGCTCGAGAGGTTCGGTCCTGCCACGCAGGACTGGTTCCGGGGCGCCTTCGCCGCACCGACTCCCGCCCAGGCGGGGGCGTGGGAGGCGATCTCCGCCGGTCGACACGCTCTCGTGGTCGCACCGACCGGATCCGGCAAGACGCTCTCGGCGTTCCTGTGGGCCATCGACCGCGTCTTCCGCGAAAAGGCCGAAGCACCGCAGGATGCCGCGGGTACCCGCATCCTGTACATCTCGCCCCTGAAGGCGCTCGGGGTCGACGTCGAACGCAACCTCCGCTCGCCGCTGGTCGGCATCGACCAGGCGGCGAGACGTCGTGGGCTCACCCTGCCTGCGGTGTCGGTCGGCGTCCGATCGGGCGACACGCCCTCCGCCGATCGGCGGAAGCTCGTTGCCTCACCGCCCGACATCCTGATCACGACGCCCGAGTCGCTGTACCTCATGCTCACGAGCCAGGCAGGTCGCACGCTCACGGGCGTCCACACGGTGATCGTCGACGAGGTCCATGCCGTGGCCGCGACCAAACGCGGCGCGCACCTGGCCGTCAGTCTCGAGCGGCTCGACGCCATGATCCGCGCCGAGAACCCGGATGCGGCATCCGTGCAGCGCATCGGGCTGTCGGCGACGGTGCGACCGATCGACGAGGTCGCGCGATTCCTCGGGGGTGCGGCTCCCGTCGAGATCGTGGCTCCGCCGGCCTCGAAGACGTTCGAGATGAGGGTCACCGTGCCGGTGGAGGACATGCTCAACCCCCCTCCCGCGGCACCCGCGGCCACCGGCGGCCCGGGGGTGAGATCGACGGATGCCACATCATCGGCATCCGCCCCCGAGAGCGGAGACTGGTTCGCTCCGCCCGGCGGAGCATCCGCGCGCCCTGAGAACACCGAGATGACCGGCTCGGTGTGGCCGCACGTCGAAGAAGCGATCGTCGATCGAGTGCTGGAGCACCGCTCCACCATCGTGTTCGCGAACTCGAGGCGGCTGGCCGAGCGCCTCACGGCACGCCTGAACGAGATCTACGCCGAACGCCTCGGCATCGATCTGCCCGAGCCGACCATCGCGGCGGCGATGCCGGCGCAGAGCGGACAGACTGCCGGGGCCGAGCCCGTCCTCGCAAAAGCGCACCACGGCTCCGTCTCCAAGGAGCAGCGGGCACTCGTGGAGGAGGAACTCAAGGCCGGCATCCTGCGGTGCGTCGTTGCGACCAGCAGCCTGGAGCTGGGCATCGACATGGGCGCGGTCGACCTCGTCATCCAGGTCGAGGCGCCGCCGAGCGCGGCTTCCGGCCTGCAACGCATCGGCCGCGCGGGTCACCAGGTCGGGGAGATCAGCCGGGCGTCGTTGTTCCCCAAGCACCGTTCCGACGTGCTGCACACGGCGATCGTGACCGAGCGGATGCTGGCGGGCCAGATCGAGGCGATCCAGGTGCCGCAGAATCCGCTCGACATCCTGGCCCAGCAGACCGTGGCAGCCGCGGCTCTGGCGCCGCTCCCTGTCGAAGAGTGGTACGAGACGGTCAAGCGCAGTGCGCCGTTTCGCGCGCTCCCCCGATCCGCGTTCGAAGCCACGCTCGACCTGCTCGCGGGGAGGTTCCCGTCGGACGAGTTCGCCGAGCTCCGTCCGCGGGTCGTGTGGGATCGGGATGCGGGGACGTTGACCGGCCGCCCCGGTGCGCAGCGAATCGCGGTGACCAGCGGCGGCACGATCCCCGATCGCGGGATGTTCGGGGTCTTCGTCGCAGGCGAAACCCAGAACGCGCGGGTCGGCGAGCTCGACGAAGAGATGGTGTACGAGTCGCGTGTGAACGACGTGTTCACGCTGGGTACGACGAGTTGGCGCATCGTGGAGATCACACACGACCGGGTCAACGTCGTGCCCGCGTTCGGTCAGCCCGGCCGCGTTCCGTTCTGGCACGGCGACGGCATCGGCCGGCCGGCAGAGCTCGGCGAGGCCCTCGGCGCCTTCACGCGCGAGATCGCCGCCGCGGCGCCGCCCGCCGCCGACGCCCGGCTGACGGATGCCGGGCTCGACCCCAACGCGAAGGCCAACCTGCTCTCCTACCTCGCCGACCAGCGCGAGGCGACGGGAACGCTCCCCACCGACCGGAGCCTGACGGTGGAGCGCGGCCGCGACGAGGTCGGCGACTGGCGCGTCATCCTGCATTCTCCGTACGGAATGCAAGTGCATGCACCCTGGGCCCTTGCCGTCAATGCCCGGATTCGGGAGCGTCTCGGCGTCGAGGGCTCCGCGGTGGCCAGCGACGACGGCATCATCGCTCGCGTTCCCGACACGACGAGCGAACCACCGGGCGCCGACCTGTTCGTCTTCGACGACGACGAGCTGGAGCCGCTCATCACCCAGGAGGTCGGAGGCTCCGCTCTGTTCGCGTCGCGGTTCCGGGAGTGCGCTGCCCGCGCGCTCCTGATGCCCCGCACCAACCCGAACCGGCGCAGCCCGCTCTGGCAGCAGCGCCAGCGATCGGCGCAACTGCTGGAGGTCGCCCGCCGCCATCCGACCTTCCCCGTCATCCTCGAGACGCTGCGCGAGGTGCTTCAGGATGTCTACGACGTGCCCGCCCTGCTGCGGATCATCCGGTCGATCGCCGACCGTCGCATCCGCCTGATCGAGGTCGAGACCGCGCAACCGTCGCCGTTCGCGCGCGACCTGCTGTTCGGGTATGTCGGGGCGTTCATGTACGAGGGCGACTCCCCGTTGGCAGAGCGTCGCGCCGCCGCTCTCGCTGTCGACCCGGCTTTGCTGTCGGAGCTGCTCGGCACCGTCGAGATGCGTGAACTCCTCGACCCGGAGGTCATCGCGCAGTTCGAGACCGAGGCGCAGCACCTCGCGCCGGATCGACGCGTTCGGGGGCTCGAGGGCGTCGCCGACCTGCTCCGGCTCCTGGGACCCCTGTCCGTCGCCGAGGTCGCTGAGCGACTGACCCCGACATCCGTCCCGCATGCAGAATCCTCACCGTCGGACACCGCCGGTACGCAGGGGGCGGACGCAGCCATCGCCACCGTCGCCGAGGCAGCCGCGCACCTCGACACTCTCGTTGCGAGTCGCCGCGCGATTCCGGTCACGATCGCGGGAATCGACAGGGTCGCCGCGATCGAAGACGCGGGCCGTCTCCGCGATGCCCTCGGACTGCCGCTCCCGGTCGGCATCCCGGTGGCCTTCCTCGAGCCCGTGGCCGACCCGCTCGGCGACCTGGTCGCCCGCTATGCCCGCACGCATGCTCCCTTCACGACGGATGCCGTCGCCGGCCGCCTCGGGATCGGCGCCGCTGTCGCCCGCCTGGCACTGCAACGGCTCGAAGCACAGGGCCGCCTCACAAGCGGGTATTTCCTACCCGCCTCGTCAGCGCTCGATGGCGGCGAGAACGAGTGGTGCGATTCCGAAGTGCTGCGCCGGTTGCGGATGCGGTCACTCGCCGCGATCCGCGGCAGCATCGAGCCGGTGCCGCAGGCGGCGTTGGCGAGGTTCCTGCCCGCCTGGCAGCACCTGACTCGCCCTCTCGAGGGTGTCGATGGGGTGCTCGCGGCGATCGAGCAGCTCGCGGGGGTACCCATCCCGGCGAGCGCGTGGGAGGCGCTCATCCTGCCGTCCAGAGTGCGCGACTACCGTCCGAGCCTGCTCGATGAGTTGACCGCGACGGGTGAGGTTGTCTGGTCCGGGCACGGCACGCTTCCTGGCCGCGACGGATGGATCGCGCTGCACCCCGCCGAGACGGTGTCGCTGAGCCTGCCCGCGAGATCAGCCGATGACATCCCGGCCGAATCGCTGGAGTCCCGCATCCTGGACGCGCTGGCCGGGGGCGGTGCGTACTTCGCGGCGCAGCTTCGTGCCCTGACCGAGGCTCCCAACGAGCAGTCGGTCATCGACGCGCTGTGGGTGCTGACCTGGGCGGGACGGGTCACGAACGACACCTTCGCGCCCGTCCGCGGACTTCTGTCGGGCGGGTCCCAGGCTCATCGCAGCGTGCGGCGCGCTCCCCGCGCTCGAATGTTCCGCGGATCGTCGCTTGCCGCGACGCGCGCCGTGATGTCGCCCACTCCCGGCGCCGCCCCTCGCACCAGCGCCGCCGCGGGTGGACGCTGGTCGCTTCTTCCCGAGCCCGAGCCCGATGTCACCGTGCGCGCAGCCGCCACCGCCGGCATCCTGCTCGACCGGTACGGTGTCGTGACTCGCGGCCCGGTCCAGAGCGAGGGAGTGCCCGGTGGCTTCGCGCAGGTGTATCGCACTCTCGCGGATGCCGAGCGTGCGGGCCACTGTCGACGGGGCTATCTGGTCGAAAAGCTCGGCGGCGCACAGTTCGCCGCATCCGCGACGGTCGACCGACTGCGCGAGTTCGCTGCCGTTCCCGACCCCGCGCCCCTCACAGCGATCACCCTCGCCGCCACGGACCCCGCGAACGCGTATGGCGCCGCCCTGCCGTGGCCGACCCTCGACGGTGTCGGACACCGCCCCGGCCGCAAGGCCGGCGCCCTCGTGACCCTCGTCGATGGCGAGCTCGTCCTCTACCTCGAACGCGGCGGCAAGTCAGCTCTCGTCTTCACCACCGACGAGCACGCGTTGGCGGCCGCGACCGCACACCTCGCGGCGACCGCGCGCACCCGACACCTCGATACGCTCACCGTCGAGCAGGTGGGCGGTGAACCGGTGTTCGGCACGGCTCTGGCACGGGCACTTCGGGAGGCGGGCTTCGTCGAGACGCCGCGGGGTCTCACTCTGCGCAAGGCATCGGGCCCACCTCGTGCCTGAGGGAGACACCGTCTTCCGCGTGGCACGGATGCTCAACGCCGCGCTGGCCGGCCACACGGTGACCCGTTTCGAGCTGCGGGTGCCGCAGCTAGCGACCGCCGATCTCACGGGCGACCCGGTGCACGCCGTGGTGCCGCGAGGAAAGCACCTCCTCGCCCGCATCGGGCCCTGGACCCTGCATTCGCACCTGAAGATGGAAGGGGAATGGCACCTCTACCGGCCGGGAGAACGGTGGAGGGTTGCGGGGTTTCGCGCGCGGGCGATCGTGGCCACGACACACGCCGAGGCCGTCGGGTTCGACCTCGCCGATATCTCGCTCATCCCCACCGCGCGCGAGAACGAGACGGTCGGATACCTCGGACCCGACCCCCTGAGCGAGGCGTGGGATCTCGACGAGGCATCCCGCCGCGTGGGCGCTGACCCGCGCGCGGTCCACGTCGCGGTGCTCGACCAGCGCAACGTCGCCGGCTTCGGCAACGTGTACGCGAACGAAATGCTGTTCGTCCGCGGCATCCGCCCCGACACACCGGCAAACGATGTCGACGCGCCAGCGCTGCTGGGTGTCGGCACGCGGATGATCCGAGCCAACCGCGACCGGGTCGAGCGCACCTTCACGGGCGACGATCGGCGCGGCCGGCGAACCTGGGTCTACGGACGCGAAGGGCAGCCCTGCCGCCGGTGCGGAACGCCTATCCGGGTGGGCGCGCTCGGGGCAGACCCCACGCGGGAGCGCAACGTCTTCTGGTGCCCGCGCTGCCAGAGATGAGGTCCGCAGGCACGGGGCAGCGGAGACCGTCAGTGGCCGATGTATCTGCCCGGCCGGTGGTTCATCGCCAGGACGAGGTTGAGCACGACCGCACCCACGGCACTGAGCACCACGTTCGGCCACGGGACCACCAGCAGTGCCGTGGCGACGATGATGACGTCGAAGATCATCTGCGTCCACCCCGCGCGCAGTCCCCACCGGTCCTGCACGATGAGGGCCACGATGTTGATGCCGCCGAGGCTCGCCCGGTGGCGGAACAGGATGAGCAGACCGACCCCGGCGAGCAGGTTGCCGCCGAGAGTGCCGTAGATCGGGTCGAGCGAATCGATCCGGAAGAGGGCGTGATGCACGACGGACCAGCCCGAGACCATCGCGATCGCGACAACCGTCCGGATCGTGAAGCTCCACCCCTTCTGCCACACCGCCAACCCCGCGAACGGGAGATTGATCAGCAGGAAAAGCAGCCAGAACGGCAGGCCGGATGCGTATTGGATGAGCAGGGACAGCCCCGCCGTCCCGCCGGTGACCGCTTCCGACGTTTGCAGCAGGTAGAGCCCCAGGGATGCCGTGAACGTGCCGGTCAGGATGCCCAGGAGGTCCTCGGCGGGCGAATGCGCGGTGGCGCGTTCATCGAAGACGAGCGTTCGACTCGCCTCCGCAGGGGGAGTGGGGGACGGATCCGGGGTCACCGGATCGGTGTCGCGCGCGGCACCGAGATCGTCGGCTGGCATGTATCCCATTCTGTGCCAATCCGATATCGCATCGGTTCCGAACAGTTGTCAAGCCGGGAGACGACCGACCCGACATCCGCCACCATGGCCGCTACGCAACCACTATCGGCAAACGGATGCAGGGGAATGAATCTCCGCATCACGGCGTTGGGGATCGTACTGGGGCCGAACGGCCCCGTGGAGGAGATCGTGGGCAAGAACTACGTCGACATCGAGAACGACCACGGCGAGACGCTGCGGTATCGCAAGCACGCCAACGGGCGGGGATTGATCGCGCACGGGGCCAAAGTGCACCCCACGGCGGTCGTCGAGGCGGGAGCCTATGTCGAACCGGGAGTTCAGATCGCCGCGGGCGCACGGATCGGCCGTGGCGTGTGGATTGAAGCTGACGCGCTCATCGGACCGGAGGTCGTCGTCGCGCCTCACGCGCACATCGGCCCCGGCGCGGCCATCGGCGCCGGCTCGCGTATCGGCGTTCGCACCGTGATCGGCGCCCACGCTCGCGTCGCCGTGGGTTCACTCCTCGGCGACGACGAGACCGTCAGCGAGAACGAGCGGGTCGCCACCGACCGCCGAGGGCTCCGGCTCGCCGCCTGAGGCGCGCGGGCGGGGCACCTGCGTGTCCGCTGCGTGAGGCGCGTTCTGTGGGCTCAGGCGAACAGAAACGCAATCCCGGCCAGAAGCGGCAGTGTGCCCTGCACAGCCGCCGGCCGTAGGTAGCGTGCGCCTCCGGTGGCCAGGACGATCGCAGCGGCCACCATCGACCCGAGCGAGAACAGCGCGAGCGCGAGTCCGGCAACCGGTGACGCTGCCCAGAACAGGGTGACGCCGAGCAGAGCACCGATGGCCAGGAACAGGTTGTAGAAACCCTGGTTGTATGCCATCGGACGCAGTGTCTCGGCCGACTGCTGGTCTCGGACGCCGAAGCGGCGCCACACCCGTGGGGACCGCCAGGAGATGCTCTCCATCGCGAAGATCCAGACGTGGAGCACGGCGGCGAGCGCGGCGAGAACGGATGCGATTATCCCGACGACCATGCACCGCACCCTACCCCGCCGCCGCCCGAAGGGCGACGGTCCAGCTGCGCAACACCGAACCTGCCGGCGCATTGAGCCGGGGCGAGGGGTTCGCGCAGCGGTGCGGGTAGCCTGACGGAATGGCAAGGCGTGACCGACCCGACAGTTCGCGCACTGCGCCCTCCCCGGCTCCCGCCGCCGTGTTCCGGTTGGGCGCGGTTCCCGGCGCCACCCCGGGGAAGTGGATCTCGATCTGGCGGCAACGGATGCGGCAGACGACCATCGAACTGGTCGAGCTCGATCCCGCCTCGCAACGGCAGGAGCTCGTCGCGGGGCACGTCGATGCAGCACTGGTCCGACTCCCGATCGACAGGGCCGATCTGCACGTCATCGCCCTCTACGACGAAGTCCCCGTCGTGGTCATGTCGACGGATTCGGCGCTGACCGTGGCGGAGGAACTGACCCTCGACGACCTCGCCGGGGAGGTGCTGATCGTCCCTGACGACGACGTCCTGCATGCTGCCGCGCCCGGCACGAGCCCTCCCGCGTTCGCCGCGCCGGCGGACACGGCGTCAGCGACCGAGCTGGTCGCGACGGGCGTCGGCATCCTGATCGTCCCGATGTCGCTCGCCCGCCTGCATCATCGTAAGGATGTGACCTATCGTCCGCTCGGGGACGGGCCCCTCTCCAGCGTCGGTCTGGCGTGGGTCGCGGAACGGACGACGCCCGAGGTGGAGGCGTTCGTGGGGATCGTGCGCGGTCGCAGCATCCGTTCCTCCCGCAGCTGACCTGCCCATCAGGTAGCTCCCTGCGGCGGGTGCCGAAGCAGCTCGACCCGCTCACGCACGTACCTGTCGGCGTCCGCGAAACCGCCCGACGCGCTCCAGCGCACCCGGACCTGCCCGTCGATCACCGCGAGTGGCGAGCTGTCGACGGATGCCGCGCCGGCGAGGGTCTCGAGGTCGATCCTTCGCCAGCCCAGATGGACAGCGGTTCCGGGGAGGATGCCCCCACGAAAGGCTGCCTCCGCCAGGCTCGCCCGCGCCCGTTGAGACTCCGCCGTGTACCCGCGCCGCGCCGGCTCCCGCGACCGCACGATCTCGCCGGTCGCGTACACCTCGTCCTCTCCGAGGAGCAGCACCCCGAGGTGCCACGCCTGGGCTCGCAGCGCGACGCGCGGCGCGCGAGGGATGCCGAGCATCCGTGGCGTGACGACCTCGCCGAGGAGGTCCTGGGGTGCGCCCGCGAGCTCGGTGCGGGCCCAGCCCAGGAGGTCGCGGAATTCGGCGGGTCGCACGGCGTCAGACCGCATCATCGAGCTCGGCGGGCACGCGGCTGACGCGTTCGCCGCGCAGCATCATGCCGATGAGGGGGTAGAGCAGCACCGACAGCATCCCGCCGGTGACAAAGAGCGCGGCCTGCGCAGACGTGAGGAGGTTCTCGTCGACGCCGATCGCGGTGACGGCGACGATGATGGGCAGGCCTGTCGCGCCGAGGAGGCCGAGCGCGAGCCGGTCGCGCACCGTCGCGCCGGGCGGCGCCACGAACATCGACGGGATCCCGCGCACCACGAGCAGGGCGATCAGCACCACGGGCACGAACAGGAGCAGCATCGGGTCGGCCAGCAGCGCCGCCAGGTCGAACGTCACGCCCGTGTAGATGAAGAAGATGGGCACGAGGAAGCCGAACGCGATGCCCTCGATCTTGCTCTCCACGGCCTCGCGGTTCTCTTCCGACGCATCGCGCATCATCAGTTGCCAAACGATCCCTGCCGTGAAGGCGCCGAGCAGGATGTCGAGATCGAGAGTGATACTCAGCGCCAACAGCGCCCCGAGAATCAGAAAGACCACGCGGATCGCGTACTGCCCCGACGTGTGCAGTGTCGCGCTCACGACCCGGTGCATCATGCCGTGCGGGATGCGGAAGGCGAGCCAGATCGCGAGCCCGGCAATCAGCAGGAACGCCGCGAGCACGATCGAGGCGACGCCCGGGTCGCGTCCACCGAGGAAGACGGAGATCGCGACGAGGGGACCGAATTCGCCGACGGCTCCCACCGCGGCGACTGCCTTGCCGAACGGGGTCTTCAACTCCCCCGCGTCGCGCAGGATCGGAAGGATCGTACCGAGCGCCGTCGAGGACAGCGCGATGCCGATGATGATCGCCGCCCCCAGCGGACCGACGAGCAGCCCGATGAGGATGCCGATGCCCAGCGACAGCAGCCACCCGACCGCGGCGTTGCGGCCGGTGCGGCCTCGGAAGGCAGCGAAGTCCAATTCTGAGCCCGCGACGAAGAAGAGCATCGCCAGTCCGAACTGCGCGAGCGTCGCGAGGAACTCGATCGGCTCGACCCACGCGAGGACGGAGGGCCCGACCAGGATGCCGAGCACGAGCTCGAAGACGACGATCGGCACGGCGAACCACCGTCCGATCACCCGCGTCAGCAGCGGTGCGAGCGCCGCCAGCAGCGGGACGATCAGGAGGTTCGCGGACATTCCTTCACGATAGCGAGAGCTGTCTCACGATCGGGGCTCAGCGGGTCGGTGGACCGACGATGGCCGCGGAGTCGGGCGCGAGCGTGAGGAAGGATCCCGCATCCCTCGACTCGTGCCGCAACGCGGCCGCCGCGAGTTCGGCGGGGCCCGACCCGTCGGGCGCACCGGTGTGCAGCAGGATGCCGGCATCCGGGGCCACAGCGAAGGTGTGGGAAGCGCCCGTGAGATTCACCAACACCGACAGCTCGCCACGCTGCAGCACGAACCACCGCGCGCGGGGGTCCTCGCCCTCGGCGCCGCCTCCGGAGAGCGCCTCGCAGTGCGCGAACGACGGGTCGGCCAGCTCCGGCCGCGCCCGGCGCAGCGCGGCAAGATCGCGGTAGAGCTGCAGCAGCCGGGCATGATCGACGCCCACGTCGGGGGATGTCGATGCCTCGTCCCAGTTCAGCCTCGAGCGGCGGAACGTCTCGGGATCCTGCGGGTCGGGAACGATCGCCGGGTCCCAGCCCATCTGCGCGAACTCCTCGATCCTGCCCTTCGCGGTGGCCTCGCCGAGCTCCGGCTCGGGATGCGACGTGAAGAACTGCCAGGGCGTGGAGGCGCCCCACTCCTCGCCCATGAACAGCATCGGCGTGCCGGGAGTGGTGAGGGTCAGGACTGCCGCGACGGCGAGCCGATCGGTGGACAGGGTCTGGCTGAGCCTGTCGCCAGCAGCGCGGTTGCCGATCTGGTCGTGGTCCTGACCGAACGTCACCAGGCGCCAGGTCGGCACGGCGGGCGGGATCGGGAAGCCGTGGTCGCGCCCCCGGAATGACGAGTACGTGCCGTTGTGGAAGAAGCCCTCTGTCCAGACCTTGGGCAGCGCGCCGAGAGCTCCGAAGTCCTCGTAGTAACCAACGGTCTCGCCGCTCACGGCGACATGGAGGGCGTGGTGGTAGTCGTCGCTCCACTGCGCTGTCAGCCCGTAGCCCCCTGCCTCCCGCGGCAGGATCAGCGTCGGGTCGTTGAGGTCGGACTCGGCGATGAGGGTCAGCGGCCGCCCCTGGTGTGCCGAGAGCGCATCGGCGGCCTCGGCCAGCTCCTGCAGGATGTGCGTCGGACTCTCGTCGTGGAGGGCGTGGACGGCATCCAACCGCAGCCCGTCAACGTGGTAGTCGCGCAGCCACATGAGGGCGTTCTCGACGATGTAATCGCGCACCTCTCGGGCGTCGAGGTTCACCGACAGCCCCCACGTGTTGCGCGCGGCGTCCCTCAAGTACGGCCCGAACTCGGGCAGGTAGTTCCCGCTCGGGCCGAGGTGGTTGTAGACGACGTCCTGGATGACGGCGAGCCCGGCGGCGTGCGCGGCATCCACGAAGCGCTGGTATGCGGCGGGGCCACCGTAGGCCTCGTGGACGGTGTACCAGAGCACGCCGTCGTAGCCCCAGTTCCAGGTGCCGTTGAACCCGTTGACCGGCAACAGCTCCACGTGTGTGACGCCGAGGGAGATGAGGTGGCCGAAGCGATCGATGGCGGCATCCAGGGTGCCTTCGGGCGTGAAGGTACCGACGTGCATCTCATAGATGAGCCCGCCGGCGAGCTGGCGGCCGGTCCAGGCCGCGTCGGTCCACGCGAAAGCGCCCGGGTCGAAGAAGGCGGATGCGTCGTGGACCCCGCGGGGCTGGCGGCGCGACCGCGGGTCGGGGCGCAGGGCATCTCCGTCACCGAGGACGAATCCGTACTCCTCGCCATCGGCGAGATCGACCTCTGCCGACCACCACCCGCGGGGCCGGGCCGACATGTCGATGTCCCCGCCACCAGCGCGCCGCACCCTCACGCGCTCCGCTCGGGGAGCCCACACCTCGATCATTGCTTCTCCTCCATCACGGGCGAGACACGCTCATGCGAACGAGGCGCCCTGCGCGCCGCGGCGCCTCGGTGCTCATGGCGCGTCTCGGTGCTCATACGGTGTCTCGCGGGTCAGCAGGGCGACGGGATAGCGCTCCAGCAGATCCGCGAGCGGTAGCTCGCCGCCCGGATAGACCCGGTTGGTGAGCGCGTCGATCCACACTCCGCCGGGGATCAGGATCCGCGTGTCGCCCCACCCTCCCCGCGACGCGAGACCGACCGGAAGGCGGGTCGCCACGGCAACGGCACCACCGCGATCGAACGCGATCGCGTGCCCGGATGCTGTGCCGAGCACCTCGACGGGAAGATAGCGCGTGAACAGCTCGGGCCGGTCCCGCCGCATCCGGAGCACACGCGAGGTGACCAGGAGCTTCGCCGCGCCGGATGCGTCGATCGCGGGCGTGCGCCCGTCACGCGCATCGCGGTCGAGCTCTGCCAGCATGGCGGCGCGCTGCTCGATGTCGACGGGGCGACGGTTGTCGGGGTCGACCAGCGAGGTCTCCCACAGCTCCGAACCCTGGTAGACGTCGGGAACGCCGGGGCCGGCCAGTTGCACGAGCTTGGCCGACAGTGCGTTGCTCCAGCCGGGGTCGGCGATCTCGTCGACGAACGCCGTGACGATCTCGCGCGCGGACCCGAATGCGGCGTCCACCACGGCGTGCATGCGGGCCTCGAAGTCGGCATCCGGATTCCACCACGTCGTCACCTCGGCAGCTTCGCGCGCCGCCTTCTCGGCGTAGGCGTGGAGTCGCTCGGGGGTCGCGGGCCAGGAGCCGATGATCGCCTGCCACAGCAGGCTGTCGAACGGGCCATGGCCGGTGGAGGCGACACGGCGCAGGTCTTCCAACGTCGCCGCCCACCGGTGCGGGATCTCGGCGAGCACCGACAGTCGAGCGCGCACGTCCTCGCCGCGCTTGGTGTCGTGGGTCGACAGCGCCGTCATCGCGTTCGGCCGCTGCGCCTGGCGCCGCGCGAACGCGGCGTGGAAGTCCTCGACGCTGAGCGAGAACACCGACGGGTCGCCGCCGACCTCGGTGAGGGTGCCCAGCCTCGTCGCGCGATAGAACGCGGTGTCCTCGACGCCCTTGGCCGTGACCGGCCCCGTGGTCTGCTGGAAGCGGCGCGCAACCTCGAGAGCCGGGTCGGCGAGGACCGCGCCGAGGGACTCGATGGCGGGCGCGAGATCGGGGCGGTGAACGGATGCCGCGGCAAGCGCGTCCTCGAGCGCGTCACGGCCCGCGGGGAGATAGGACCGGTAGACCGGGAAGCACGCGAGGATCTCGGCGAGCGCGTCTTCGGCATCCTCGATCGGGTCCGGCAGGCACCGCACGAGCCGGCGGATCTCGCTGCCCTGGATCGTGTCGGCGATCATTCGCTTCGTCCCGTGGATGAGCTCCGCCCAGGAGGGCGCAGGCGGTAGGCCGGTCGCTTCCCGAAGGCGGTCATCGAGCGCGTCGAGAGCTCCCTCGCCCGCCGGATCGATGAAGACTCGGTCGATCTCGGCCATCGCGTCATAGCCGGTCGTCCCGTCGGCATCCCACCATGCCGGGAGCAGTTCGGGATGGTCGGTCGCGCTGTGCTCGAGGATCTTCTCGACGAGCGTGTAGCGGCGGCCGGTGAGCGTCGCGAGCCGCTCGAGGTAGCCGCCGGGATCGACGAGGCCATCGGGATGGTCGATTCGCAGTCCGTCGGCGAGGCCCTCCCGGAACCACCGGGCGACCTCGACGTGCGCCTGGTCGAACACCGTCGGGTCTTCGATCCGCAGACCGGCCAGGCTGGAGACGGCGAAGAATCGCCGGTAGTTCAGCTCGGATGCCTCCCGCTGCCAGAACATCAGCTCGAAGTGCTGCCGGGCAAGAACCTGGCGGACGGCATCCGGATACGACGTCGCCTCAGCCGGCGCCGTCCCCGCCGCCAGGGGGAAGACGTGGTCGAAGTACCGCACGGTGCCGTGCGGTGCGAGCCGGGTCGGGGAGGGATCGACGCGGATCTGCATCTGGTCGATGACCTCGTCGGCGTCGGCGCCCAGGACGGGAACGCGCACCTTTCCGCCGCCGAACTCCCAGTCGATGTCGAACGCTGGCGCGTGGGGCGAGTCGCGCCCGCGCAGCAGGACATCCCACCACCACGGATTCTGCGGGGGATCCGAGATGCCCATGTGGTTGGGAACCGTGTCGATCAGGATGCCGAGGCCCTCGGCGCGGGCTGCGGCGGCGAAGCGCGTCAGCCCCTCCTCGCCGCCGCGTGCCGGGTCCACGCGGGAGGGGTCGACCACGTCGTAGCCGTGGTCCGATCCCGCCGTGGACTGCAGCAGCGGCGAGAGGTACGCCCATCCGACGCCGAGCTCGCGCAGGTATCCGGTGACGGCCGCTGCGGCATCCAGGTCGAACGTGGCGCGGATCTGTAGGCGGTACGTCGACGTGGGATGCATCACTACCTCGGCAGCTCTTCCTTCGGGGCGGCGCCGGGGACCTCGTCGATCGGGACGGTCCCCGCGGCCAGCGACGCGGCGACGAACCGGTCGACCTCGATCTCCTCGTCCACGTGCTCGCACAGCACGACGACGGACTTCGTCGCCAGCTCGACGACGGTTCCGGGATGGACCGGCTCGGTGTGCCCGAGCACCCCGGCGGTATCGACCAGCACGTCCCAGTTCGGGCTGAACTCGACATCCGGGAGGGTGAACTCGACGGGCTCGTCGCCGGCGTTGAACAGGACGAGGAAGTGGGCGTCGGTGATGGGCTCGCCTCGCCGGTCCCGCTCACGGATGCCGTTGCCGTTGAGGAAGACGCCGATCGACCGGCCGAATCCGGAGTCCCAGTCCTCGGGCTGCATCTGCGTCCCGTCAGGACGAAGCCACACGATGTCAGGGATCCGCTCGACCTCTTCGCGTCGCACAGGACGGCCATCGAAGAAACGACGCCTGCGGAACGTGGGGTGGTCGCGGCGCAGGCGGGCAAGCGCGGACGTGAAGTCGATCAGACTCGCATCGACGTTCTCCCAGTCGATCCAGGTGATCTCATTGTCCTGCGCGTACCCGTTGTTGTTGCCGCGCTGCGTGCGCCCGAGCTCGTCACCGTGCAGGAGCATCGGCACACCCTGCGACAGCAGCAGCGTGGCGATGAAGTTGCGCTGCATCCGCTCCCGCAGTTCATTGATGGCCGGGTCATCCGTCGGGCCTTCGACGCCGAAATTCATCGACCGGTTGTCATCAGCGCCGTCGCGGCCGTCCTCGCCGTTGGCCTCGTTGTGCTTGTTCTCGTACGAGACGAGATCGCGCAGGGTGAAGCCATCGTGGGCGGTCACGAAGTTGATGGATGCCACCGGCCAGCGCCCCGAGTGCGCGTAGAGATCGCTCGAGCCGGTCAGTCGCGAGGCGAACTCGCCCAGCGCCTGCGGCTCGCCGCGCCAGAAGTCGCGGACGGTGTCGCGGTACTTGCCGTTCCACTCCGTCCACTGCGGGGGGAAGTTTCCGACCTGATAGCCGCCGGGCCCGACGTCCCAGGGCTCGGCGATGAGCTTGACCTGGCTGACCACCGGATCCTGCTGCACGAGCTCGAAGAAGGTCGCGAGGCGATCGACGTCGTAGAACTCGCGGGCCAGCGTTGCGGCGAGATCGAAACGGAAACCGTCGACGTGCATCTCGAGCACCCAGTACCGCAGGGAATCCATGATCAGCTGCAGCGCGTGCGGGTTCCCGACGTTCAGGCTGTTCCCCGTGCCGGTGTAGTCGGTGTAGTACCGCTTGTCGTCGTTCTCGAGCCGGTAGTACGCCTCGTTGTCGATCCCGCGGAACGAGAGCGTCGGACCGAGGTGGTTCCCCTCGGCGGTGTGGTTGTACACGACATCCAGGATCACTTCGATGCCCGCCTCGTGCAGGGCCCTGACCATCCCCTTGAACTCCTGCACCTGCTGGCCCCGTTGGCCCGAGGAGGAGTAGGTGTTCTGTGGCGCGAGGAACGCGATGGTGTTGTAGCCCCAGTAGTTCGACAGGCCCTTCTCCTGCAGCATCGAGTCGTTGATGAACTGGTGAACCGGAAGCAGTTCGATCGCCGTGACGCCCAGACGCTTGAGGTGCTCGATGATCAACGGGTGCGCGATCGCGCTGTAGGTCCCGCGGATCTCATCGGGAATGTCCGGGTGACGCATCGTCAGGCCCTTGACGTGGGCCTCGTAGATGAAGGACTCCGAGTAGGGCGTGCGCGGGGGCCTGTCACCTCCCCAATCGAAGAAGGGGTTGATGACGACGCCCTTCATCATGTCCGCGCCGGAGTCGTCGTCGTTGCGGGAGTCGGGGTCGCCGAAGGTGTAGCCGAAGACCGACTGGCCCCATGTCACCTGGCCGTCGACCGCCTTCGCGTACGGGTCCAGGAGCAGCTTGTTGGGGTTGAAGCGCTTGCCGGATGCGGGGTCGTATTCGCCATGGACCCGGTAGCCGTACCGCTGCCCCGGGGCGATGTTCGGGAGGTAGGCGTGCCAGACGTAGGCATCCACCTCGATCAGGTCGACGCGCGTCTCGCGCCCCCGCTCACCGAACAGGCACAGCTCAACCCGCTCGGCGCCCTCGCTGAAGACAGCGAAGTTCGTTCCGTTCCCGTCGAAAGTCGCACCCAGCGGATACGCCGACCCTGGCCATGTCTGCACGGCACCCCTTCCTGGTGGGGCTTCCACACTAGTCGAGCGCGATGACGCGCTGCCCCGGGTTGCGCCCGTCCTGCCGATCTGCAACCGCTGCCCGCGCACGGCACAGGATCGCGAGCGCGTGCAGCCTCGGGGGACGCGGGAGAAGGGCGCTCACACCTCGAGGGTGCGAGCGGTCGGGGAGGGGTGGATGCTGTGCACCTGGCGGTGCAGGCGCTGCATCCGTTCGTCGAGCTCCGCCGCGCTGGCTGCCGCATCGCGCAGCTCCGCGAGGAGGGACTCGGGAACCTGGCGGTCGAACTTGTAGTAGATCTTGTGCTCGAGACTCGCCCAGAAATCCATCGCGATGGTGCGGAACTGGACCTCGACCGGCACGTCCACGCGGCCGGTCGAGAGGAACACGGGAACGCGGACGATCGCGTGCAGACTCTTGTAGCCGTTGGGCTTCGGGGAGGCGATGTAGTCCTTCACCGAGTGCACCTCGATGTCGTCCTGCTGCGTGAGCAGGTCGAAGAGGCGATACGTGTCGGCGACGAAACTGCACGTGACCCGGACGCCGGCGATGTCGGTGATGTGCGCGCGGATCGACTCGAAGTCCCCGTCGATGCCCTTGCGGCCGACCTTCGCCACGAGACTGTCGGCTGACTTCACCCGGCTGGTGATGTGCTCGATCGGGTTGTAGTCGTGAAGCTGGCGGAACTCGTCGCGAAGGATCTGCACCTTCGTCTCGATCTCTTTGAGCCCGAACTGGTAGGGCAGCAGAAACCGCTGCACCTCGTCGCGGGCGGCGCGAAGCTGCGAGAGCGACACCGTCACCTCGTCGTCGATCGGAGGCTCTGACGGGCGGAGCGGGGCCGCAGCGTGGCTCATGTCTCCAACCTAGGAACCCCGCGTACGAGATCGCTGTGAACCGCACGCGTCCTCATGTCCGCGTTCCGCAGTCGCGCTCCGCCCCGCGGGACGGCGGGAGAGGGCGCCGCGGCGCAGGTCAGGCCAGCACGGATGCCGCCTGACGGGCGGCGCCCAGGGCGACGTACTCGCCCGGCGGGGGGACCTCCACCGGCATCCCGAACACGGCCGGCGCGATCTGGCGGACGGCGTCGGACTGGGCGCCGCCGCCGATCAGCAGCGCCCGCCGCAGAGGGACTCCGAGAGCCCGCAGTGCCTCCACGCCCGCGCCGAGGCCCGACAGCATCCCCTCGACAGCCGCACGCGCGAGGTTCTCGCGAGTTGTCGAGGCCAGCGTCATCCCCGTGAGCGACGCGGTCGCGTCGGGAAGGTTCGGCGTGCGTTCGCCCTCGAAGTACGGAACAAGCGTGAGACCTGCAGCGCCGGGCTGGGCAGCGAGCGCCAGCGCGCTCAGGCCGGCGTGATCGACACCGAGCAGCCCGGCGATGGCGTCGAGCACCCGCGCCGCATTGAGGGTCGCCACCAGCGGAAGGTAGTGCCGGTCGGCATCCGCGAACCCCGCGACCGTCCCCGACGGATCGATCGTCCGCTGCTCGCTGACGGCGAAGACCGTCCCGCTCGTGCCGATCGAAACGACGACGTCCCCGGGAACCGCGCCCACACCGAGCGCCGCCCCGGCGTTGTCACCGGCTCCCGCGCCGACGCGGCGGCCGTCGGCATCCGTGACCGACTCCCGCGGTCCGAGCACGCGGGGCAGCACGGCGTCGTGACCGAGCGCGGCGACCAGCAGCTCGCGGTCGTAGCCGTCCGCGGTCGCACGGCCTTCCGGGGCCGCGCGCCAGGCATCCGGCGCCCAGTATCCCGTTCCCGATGCGTCGGAGCGATCGGTGATGAGCTCATCCAGGACAGGACCTCGGGGCGACTCATCGACAGGCCCGAAGCCCCGCAGGCGCCACGTCAGCCAGTCGTGGGGCAGCGCGACTGCCGCCACACGTGCCGCATTCTCGGGCTCATGGTCGCGGAGCCACCGCACCTTGGTGATCGTGAACGACGCGACCGGGACCAGTCCCGTACGTCGGGCCAGCGCGTCCGCAGTGAACTCCGCGATGAGCTCCGTCGCAGCGCCCGCCGAGCGCGTGTCGTTCCACAGCAGAGCGGGACGGATGACGCGGCCTTGGGCATCCAGAGCGACCATCCCGTGCTGTTGTCCGCCGATCGACCACGCTGCGACGTCATCGATGCCGCCGGCGGCACCGATCGCCTGCTGGAGCGCTGTCCACCATGCCTCCGGGTCGACTTCCGTTCCGCCCGGATGCCGCGAGCGGCCCTCTCGGACGATCGCGCCGGTGTCGGCATCCGTGATCACGACCTTGCATGACTGGGTCGACGAGTCGACTCCCATGACCAGCGTCATGCCTGCCTCTCCTTCTGCCCCGAAGGGCATCACATCCTCGGCGGCTCGCGTCGCCCGGCTCACGCCGGCCTGTTCCTCCCCCGTGCGGGCGCCTCCTCAACAACGGAACCGAAGGACCCGGACGGCGAGGGCCGCCGTCCGGGTCCTTCCGCTCGTGAGGACCTCCCTGCCGGCTGCGGTTCGGGGTTCGCGCCGCGGCGGTGGTCAGCCCCGGGCGCCCATCAGGTGCTCGGTGGCCAGCTGCTGGAGGCGGACGAACCCGAAGCCCTTGGCGCCGAAGTACTGCGCCGGGTCGAAGTCCTCGAAGGCCGAGCGGTCGGCGAGCAGGTCGTCGTACGACTCGCCCTCGCCGAGCGTCGGAACCGAGAGCTCCGGCACGCGGGCGGCCGCGAGCGCCTCCTGCACCTCGGGGTCGGCGCGGAACGCCTGCGCCCGCTCCTTGAGCAGCAGGTACGTGCGCATGTTGGCGGCAGCCGAGTCCCAGACCCCGGTCTCATCCTCGGTCCGGCTGGGCTTGTAGTCGAAGTGGCGCGGCCCCTCATAGGACGGTCCGCCGTTCGGGCCACCGTTTTCGAGCAGGTCGACAAGGGCGAAGGCGTTGTGCAGGTCGCCGTGCCCGAACACGAGGTCCTGGTCGTACTTGATCCCGCGCTGGCCGTTGAGATCGATATGGTAGAGCTTGCCGTGGTACAGCGCCTGCGCGATGCCTGCGGCGAAGTTCAGGCCCGCCATCTGCTCGTGTCCGACCTCGGGGTTCAGACCCACGAGTTCGGGCCGTTCGAGGGACTCGATGAACGCGAGCGCGTGTCCGACCGTCGGCAGCAGGATGTCGCCGCGGGGCTCGTTGGGCTTGGGCTCGATCGCAAATCGGATGTCGTAGCCCTTGTCGGTGACGTAGTCGCCGAGCAGGTTGACTGCCTCGCGGTAGCGCTCGAGGGCGGCACGGATGTCTTTCGCGGCGTCGTATTCGGCGCCTTCGCGTCCGCCCCACATGACGAACGTCTTCGCGCCGAGATCCGCGGCGAGGTCGATGTTGCGCAGAACCTTGCGCAACGCGAATCGGCGCACCTGCCGGTCGTTGGAGGTGAAACCGCCGTCCTTGAAGACGGGAGCCGAGAAGAGGTTCGTGGTCACCATCGGCACGATCAGACCGGTGTCGGCCAGAGCGCTCTTGAGGCGGTCGATCTGGGTCTGGCGCTCGGCATCCGTCGATCCGAACGCGAACAGGTCGTCGTCGTGGAACGTGAGTCCGTAGGCGCCGAGTTCGGCGAGTTTCTCGACGGCGTGGACGACGTCGAGTGCGGGCCGGGTCGGGCCACCGAACGGGTCAGCCCCGTTGTAGCCGATGGTCCAGAGGCCGAATGAGAACTTGTCGGCGGGGGTGGGCGTGGGCATGACCGCTCCTTTGCACAGCACGCGGATGGAAATGTTGTCAGCAACAACCTATACCACGACGGATGCCGCCGCCATCCCCTACAGTGAACGCATGATCGAGCCGGGAAACGACAACGTCAGGACCCGAAACCTAGCCCGCATCCTGGGACTGGTTCATCTCGAGGGTCCTCGGTCGCGCGCGGCGCTGACCTTGGCGACGGGGCTGAACCGGTCCACCATCGCCGATCTGGTCACCGAACTGTCAACGGCCGGGCTCGTGACCGAGACAGCGCCCGATCCCTCCCGGCGCGTCGGTCGCCCCTCGCCGATCGTCGCGGCCGACCCGCGGATCGTCGCGATCGCCGTCAACCCCGAGGTGGATGCCGTCACGATCGGGGCCGTAGGACTCGACCAGTCGATCGCCGCCCGGGTTCGTCTCGAGCGCACCGAACTCGTCTCTCCCGACCAGACCGCTCACCTCGTCGCCGAGACCGTCGAGCGATGGCGCACCTCCGCGCTCGCCGACAATCGCATTGTCGGCGTCGGCGTCGCCGTTCCGGGCCTCGTGCGCGCCCGCGATGGACTGGTGCGCACCGCCCCGCACCTCCAATGGCAAGACGCGCCGATCCGGGAGCTCATCGCCGAGTCGACGGGACTGCCCACCGCCGTCGACAACGATGCGACGCTCGGCGCGGTCGCCGAACACCTCTACGGCGCAGCGCGCGGGCTCGATCACGTCGTCTACCTCAACGGCGGGGCCAGCGGCATCGGTGGTGGGCTCATCGTCCATGGGATGCCGGTCCGTGGCGTGTCGGGCTACGCCGGCGAGTTCGGACAGAACCGGCCCGGTATCGCGGCGACGACTGATCAGCAGGCTCCGGATGGCGTCCTCGAAGACGAGGTGAGCCGCGCCCGGCTGTTGCAGGCGCTCCGCCTCGGCAGTGCGGACGACCCCACACTCGAGGCGGCGCTCAGGGCATCCGACGTCCCCGCCGTCGCCGCCGAGACCGACAGGCAGCGACGGATCCTCGCAACAGCACTGGCCAACGCGGTGAACGTCCTGAACC
The DNA here is from genome assembly GCF_057706855.1 of Microbacterium sp. bgisy207. Taxonomy (NCBI): domain Bacteria; kingdom Bacillati; phylum Actinomycetota; class Actinomycetes; order Micrococcales; family Microbacteriaceae; genus Microbacterium; species Microbacterium sp. bgisy207. The sequence goes on along the minus strand of NZ_JBYIPB010000017.1, from coordinate 30,618 downwards.
CCCGGGCGATCGTCCTCGGCGGGTTCCTCGCGATGCTCATGGAGGGCGCGACCGACCAGCTCACCGACCTCGTCCGCGCGCAGTCGATGCCCGCGAACGCCGAAGACGTCGACATCCGCGCCGCCGTGCTCGCCGATGACCGGCTGCTGATCGGGGCCGCCGAGGCTGCTTTCGCGGGCCTGCTCGCAGACCCGCTCACTCAGCTGTCGAGTCCTGCTCGTTCGGAGGGATGAGCGCGTTCACAGCGCTCAGCAGTTCCGTCTTGGTGAACGGCTTGGTCACAACTGCCGAGAAACCCTGGGCACAGGCGTAGTCGTGTTCGGCAGGATCCGACCGGGCGGTGAGCAGCAGTAACGGCATGTCAGCGAGGGTCGGGTCCGCGCGCACCGCCTGTGCAACACCGATTCCATCCAGACCCGGCATCATCCAGTCGACCACGGCAAGATCCGGGCGCGAGGATCGGATCGCATCCAGACCCGCGGTTCCGTCGTAGTACTCCGCCACGTCATGTCCGACGCGAGAGAGTCGGATCGCAACGAGACGGACGATGTCCGCGTCGTCATCGATGACGATGATCCTCGCCACGCAACCCTCCCGATCCACGAAAGCCCGCCTGTTATCTGCCAAAGGCGCGCCTCCTGAGCCATGCTAGTGCGAAGGGGTGGGGACGTCAGAAAGGATCGGGATGACGCGGCCGAGCGTTGCGGCAACGATTCGCATGGCGCGACCGGCATGGAGGACAGTCGCCGTCGCAGGCCTCGTCGTCCTGAGCGGTCTGCTCGCGGTGGTCTTCGCCCTCGAGCAGGCGGGGCCGACGGGACTTGCCTGGTGGTGGCCCTCGGCAGCTGTGGGGGCGGTCGCCGCGGCAGCATCCCCGGTGCGGTGGCGATGGATGACGGCGATCGGTGTCGGGCTCGCCTCGGCCCTCGGCTCCGCGGTCGCCGACCGACCCCTGCTGGTCGTGGTCTTGGGCGGGATCGGCACAGCTGCCGAAGCATGGCTTGTCGGCACCGCCGTCTCGGGTGAGTCCGATCGCCCGCGTCTGACGACCCTCATGGATGTCGGGCGCTTCGCGGTCGCGGTGATCAGCGGGGCGGCACTTGTCGCTGCCCTCATCGGGATCGGGCGCGAGTTCACCGGCGGTGCGTTCCTGGACGCCTTCTGGACCATCGGCGCATCGCACCTCTCAGCGATGGTCCTCATCGCTCCCCTCGGTCTCATCGCGATTCCGAGGTCACCGTCTCCACACTGGTGGCGCAGTGCGATGCTGACCGTGGCGATGCTCGGCGCGACGGCTCTCGCGTTCTTTCCCGGCACGCCGGTCCCGGTGCCGATTCTGGCGATGCCGCTCATCGCCTGGGCCGCCGTGGCGGAACCCATGTTCTTCGTCGCCGTGCAACTGCTGGCGGTCGTGGGCACCGCTGCCGGGCTCACCGTCATGGGCGGCGGCGTGTACCCGATGCTGGCGTCGCAGATCCCGACGGCGACGGCGCTTCAGCTCTTCACGATCTGCCTGGGGGCGACGACGCTCGCGATCTCGGCCTCGCAGAACGATCGCCGCGCTCTGGAGAGCAAACAGATGGCGATCTCACATCTGCTCCATGACGCGTTCCGCCAGTCCAAGAGCGGGTTCGTCATCCTCCAGGAGGAGGGAGCCGACAAGTACAGCGTGCTCGAAGTCAATGCCGCAGCCGTCGTGATGCTGCGCAGCGAGTTCGAGCGCACGGATGCGGGCCGGTGGCAGCTTCGCGCGGACGCGCTCCTGCGCCCCTGGCTCGCGCAGGCGACATACGACGTGTCGGTGACTGTCGACTGGGAGGATGTCGCACCCGGGAACACCCCGGCGACGATCACGATCGACGCGGTCAACCGGTCAGGGCTCAATCGGGTACTGCTCGTGTCGGTCCAGGACCTCCGGCCCCTCCGCGAGGCCGAGCGAGAGATGGAGTGGCGGCTCGAGCGCGAGCGGCAGGTGAGTCGGACCTTCCAAGCGCTCACGCAGCAGAAGGTCGACTTCGTGGCCAGCGTCACGCACGAGCTTCGAACCCCGATCACCTCGATCCTCGGGTTCGCGGAAGAACTCAGCGAGACGACGGCGGACCCGGCCGTGCGCGAGCAGGTCGACGTGATCCTCCGCAACGCGAGCAGGCTGCGCGGGGTCATCGACGACGTCCTCCTCGTCTCCAAGCTCAGCCGGGGCCCTGCGACAACCGATGCGCTCCCGGTCACGGATGCCGGCCTCGCCCTGCAGCGCAGCATCGAGGACGCCAAGCACAGCATCCGGCACCGCGAACTCACGGTGGTCACCGAGATCGAGGACGACCTTCCCGTCCACGGTCGCGAAATCGACCTCACGCGCGTCTTCACCAACATCCTGACCAACGCGATCAAGTTCTCTCCCGATCGCGGCACGATCGCCGTCGTCGCGTACCGCACGGATCACCAGGTGGTCGTCACGATCACCGATCAGGGCGAGGGTATTTCGGAGGAGGACCTCGCCCACATCTTCGACCGCTTCTACCGCAGTCCCTCGAGCACGCGCCGCGGCGTTCCGGGGACGGGCCTGGGGCTGGCGATCGTCAAGGAACTCCTCTCGGGGATGGATGGGAGGATCGAGCTGGCGCGCGCGGACCCCATCGGAACGTGCGCGCAGATCACGCTGCCGGTCGCGGACGTGGACGCGTCCGCGTGACCGGAGGGGCCTGATCGCCCGAGGGAATGCGCCGAGCGCCGGAGACACGCGCCCGTGCGCATGGTGAGCCTTCCCGCGAGAGTCACGCCGGGTCCACCTGGCAAGGGGAAACCGTTCACACGCGGGACATACGGTGATCGGCATGGGTGCATGGAGTGTTGAGCCGTTCGGCAACGACGTCGCGGCCGACTGGGCGTGGGAACTCGAAGAGGAATCGGACTGGGCGTTCATCGACGACGCACTGACCGACGCCCTCGAGGATCTCGAGGAGATCGATCAGGAGACGGCGATCATCGCCGTTGCGGCGGCCGAGGTCGTTGCGCACGGCCTGGGCCACGCGACTCAGTGCGATGCGTACACAGAAGAAGTGGAAGCCTTCATCGGCCGAGCCGGCAGGCCGAGCGAAGAGACTGTCGCGTTGGCCCTGGCAGCGCTCGCGGCAGCCGGCGGCGCAGGGAGCGAGCTCGCGGCGGAGTGGGCGGACGCCGGGGACACGGGCTGGGTCGAGGCGATGGACGAGCTGCGCGCCGCGCTGACGGCATAGCGTCGCCCACCAGACGGGCGGGCACGGCGAGCGGCTGCGCGCTAGGGTTGTCATCCGTCACTGATCTGGAGGAACGATGAGTCCGCGGTTCCCGCAGTCCGTATACCGGCACGGCACGGAACCGGACGTCCGCTTCACACTGGCCAACGAGCGAACGTTCCTTGCATGGATTCGCACGGCGCTGGCACTGATCGCGGGCGGCGTCGCCCTCGAAGTCCTGGGGTTGGCGCTGCACCCGGGTTTGCGACTGGCGGCGAGCCTCGTTCTGATCGTCACGGGGATGCTCACCCCCGGGCTCGCGTGGCTCGGCTGGGAGCGCAGCGAACGCGCGCTGCGGCTGAACAGCCCGCTCCCCGGCTCGCTCCTGGGGGCTGTCGCGGGCATCGCGGTGACGGTCTCGGCTGCCCTCATCCTGCTGGCCATCGTCTTCGTCTGAGTCGATCATCTCGTGAGCGGCGAACTGTTCGATCCAGGGCTTCAGCCAGAACGGACGGAGCTGGCCTGGCGACGAACCGGACTGAGCATCGCGGTCGGGTCGGTCGTGGCGATGCGGTTGCTGCCGGAGGCACTCGGAAACGGCTGGTGGATCGTCCCCGGCATCCTCGGGGTCATCTTCTCCGCGGTCCTGTGGCAGTGGTCGCGCCGCCGCTACGAGAAGGTCTCGTTCGCGACGGTCACGGTGCGCGATCACACCCTCGTTCCCGACGGCGCACTCCTGCTCGCGCTGGCGATGTTCGTGACCCTCGTCGGGGCACTCGGGATCACCGTCCTGGTGGCGCTCCCGCTGCGCTGACTACCGGGGTGGGGCGGTCGTTGCACGCGGAATGAGCTGCGTGGCCAGCCGGACGTGCCGCTCCGGCGGCTCCTCGCCGTTCATGAAGGTCGTCAGCAGCGACATCGCGGCGGCCCCCAGGCGCCGCATGGGTTGACGCACCGTCGTCAACGGCGGGGACATCCGAGAGGCCTCGAGCACGTCGTCGAACCCGATCACGGACAGGTCCCGAGGAACCTCGAGTCCGATCTCGCGCGCGACCTCGATGATGCCGATCGCCGAGAGGTCGTTGGCTGCGAAGACCGCCGTCGGCCGCCGGGGCGAGTCCAGGAGCGACAGCGCCGCGGTACGCGCGGCATCCTGTTCGTAGAACCCGACCCGCACGACCTCGGGGTTGTAGGGGATGCCCGCGTCGGCGAGCGCCCGCCGGTACCCGGCGTCACGGGCACGAGATGACCGCAGGTCGGGTCTGCCCGCCACGAACCCGATGCGTCGATGGCCGAGTTCGATCAGGTACTTGACCGCCGAGACCGCTCCCCCGAAGCTGTCGGCTTCGACCGTGGGCACTCCGTCGCCGGGGCCGACATGGGGGTCGATCGCGACGACCGGGATGTCCGCGACGATCGCCTCCACGGTCGGGGTGACGATGATCGCGCCGTCGATGAGGCTTCCGGCCAGGCGTGCCAGCGACGTGTTCTCCCAGCCCGCCCCGTGCACACGCCGCGGCGTGCTGTAGGCGAGGACATCCAGTTCGAGAGACTCCGCGGCAGCGCCCACGCCCTTGAGCACCTCGGCGCTGAACGGCTCGAACTCCGCGACGAGCACCCCGACCACGCCCGTGCGCACACCCCGCATGCGGCTGGCCACGAGGCTGGACTCGTACCCCATCTGGGCGACGACACGCATGACCTTGTCGACCGTCTCGGGGGCCACGCCGTAGCGGCCGTTGACCGCCTTGGAGACGGTCGCGACCGACACCCCCGCTGCCGCAGCGATGTCGGTGATGGTGGGACGTCTCGCCATGGATCGTCACCCTACCGGATCTGGAAAAGGTTTTCGAAAACGTTTGACATGGTTCCGGTGGCGTGGCGACACTGTTCCCACGTCGCCCCACGGGATGCGGGATCCGGGAAGCTCACCCGGCGAACGTCCGTGACCACGCAGCAGCGGCTCGACGAGCGAGCCGCTCCTCAACGAAGAGAACAGGTGAGAATCACATGAGATACAGCAAAGTCCTCACGGCGTCGGCCGCTCTGGCCGTCGGCGCTCTCGCGCTCAGCGGATGCAGCGGCTCCGGCGGCGAGTCTGGAGACGGACCGGTCACACTGACCGTCTGGCAGAACTCGACGACCGGCGACGGCATGCAGTACTGGGAGGACGCGGCAGCTGCCTTCATGGCGGAGAACCCCGACGTCACCGTCGAGGTGCAGTCCATTCAGAACGAAGACATGGACGGCAAACTGCAGACCGCCCTGAACGCCGGAGACGCACCTGACGTCTTCATGGCGCGCGGCGGCGGCAAGCTGGCCGATGTCGTCGACGCCGGCCAGGTGATGGACCTGACGGGAAAGATCTCCCCCGAGGCCGAGGCCGCGATGGCCTCGTCGCTGAGCGCCTTCACGATCGACGGCAAGGTCTTCGGCATGCCGCTGGCGGTGCTGCCCGAGGGCATCTTCTACAGCGAGAACCTCTTCGAAGAGGCCGGGGTCGAACCCGCCGGCACGATCGACGAACTCGTCGAGGTGAACGACACCCTGAAGGCCGCCGGCATCACGCCGATCGCCGTCGGCGCGAAGGATGCCTGGCCCGCCGCCCACTGGTACTACAACTTCGCTCTGCGCGAGTGCTCGCAGGAGGCCATGGAACAGGCAGCACAGACGCGCTCGTTCGACGACGAGTGCTGGCTGCGCGCGGGTGAAGACCTCGCGGAGTTCATCGCCACGGAGCCCTTCAACGACGGCTTCCTGACGACGCCCGCGCAGCAGGGCGCGGGATCGTCCGCGGGTCTGCTCGCGAACCGTCAGGCTGCCATGGAGCTCATGGGCGCCTAGAACCCCGGCGTCATCGCATCGCTCACGCCGGACGAGCAGCCCCTGCCCGACCTCGGCTGGTTCCCCTTCCCTGAGATCGAGGGTGGCGACGGCACGCCCGGCGCCATGATGGGCGGCGCAGACGGGTACTCCTGCTGGGTGAACGCCCCTGAGGAGTGTGTCGACTTCCTGAACTTCCTGGCGACCAAGGACCAGCAGGAGGCGTACGCGGAGGCGTTCCAGACGCTGCCCGCCAGCAACGAGGCACAGGGCGTGGTCACGACGCCCGCGCTGCAGTCCGTGCTCGAGGCCTACAGCGAGGCTCCGTATGTCGTGCTGTGGCTGGACACGCTCTACGGCCAGAACGTCGGAAACGCGCTCAACGTCGCGGTCGTCGACCTTCTCGCTGGCAACGGTTCGCCCGAGGCCATCGTCCAGGCCGTCAACGACGCAGCAGCCCGAGGCTGATAGGCCACCATGTCCGTTAGCGAACGAACCTATCCGGTCACGGATGCGGTCGTGAGCGTCACGGAAGAGGGGGACGGCGCCTCGGCGTCGTCCCCCTCCCCGCGCCCACGCCGGCGAGGGTCGTGGCGCAGCCGCGCCGAGATCGGCATCCTCGTCGGCCCTGCCCTGATCGTCTTCCTGGCCTTCGTGATCTTCCCGGTCGTGATGGCCGCGTACTACGGCTTCTTCAGCTGGAGCGGCTACGGCCCCGCCACCGATTTCGTCGGCCTCAACAACTACATCGTCATCCTCAGCGACCCGGCCTTCCAGGCCGCGCTGTGGCACAACGCGATCATCGTGGTGCTCTCCCTGGTGATCCAGGGTCCGATTGCGATCGGGCTCGCGCTCCTGCTCAATCGCCGGATGCGGGGTCAGTCCCTCATCCGCGTGCTCATCTTCGTCCCGTACGTCATCGCCGAGGTCGTCGTGGGCACCGGCTGGAGCCTGATGCTCGCCACCAACGGTGCGCTCAACGACTTCCTCGAGAAGATCGGGCTCGGCGCGCTCGCCCAGGACTGGCTCTCCAACCCCGACCTGGCGATCTGGACGCTGATGGGGATCATCACCTGGAAGTACATCGGGTTCGCCGTCATCCTCTTCCTCGCGGGACTCCAGGGCATTCCCGAGGAACTCTACGAGGCAGCGGCGATCGACGGCGCCTCGTACTGGCAGATCCAGCGGCGCATCACGTTGCCCCTGCTGGGGCCGACGCTGCGCATCTGGGCGTTCCTGTCGATCATCGGATCGCTCCAGCTGTTCGACCTCGTCTACATCATCTGGGGACAGTACGTCGCGTCCACCGCCGGCACCTCGACGATGGCGACATACATGGTCGTCACCGGGCGCAACGCCGGAAGCTTCGGCTACGGCAGCGCGGTCGCCGTGGTCATCTTCCTCATTTCGCTGGCCGTCGCCCTGCTCTACCAGCGGTTCGTGCTGCGACGCGACACCGAAGGCGCCGTTACGGGAGGTAAGAACTGATGGCTACCGCAACCCTCACGGTGCCTCGCGGAAAGACCGGCAGGCGCCGACCGCACCGCACGGTAGGTCAGCGCACCGGGAACTTCTTCATCTACTTCCTCGCGTGGGCGCTGGTCGTGGTGATCCTGGTTCCCGTCGCCTACATCATCATCGGTGGTTTCCGCACCAACTCCGAGATCACGCAGGATCCGGCGGGCCTGCCTGCCACCTGGCGCGTCGAGAACTACGTCGATGTCCTCGTGAGCGAGGTGTTCTGGCGCGAGGTCCTCAACTCGTCGATCGCGGCGATCGCGACCACGCTGTTCGTCGTCACCCTCGGACTCATGGCGGCGTATGTTCTCGCCCGCTACCAGTTCCGGATGCGCGGGGTCCTCTACGCCGTCTTCGCGGCGGGACTCATGTTCCCCATGACGGTCGCGATCACCCCGCTCTACATCCTGGTGCGCAACCTCGGCCTGATGAACTCGCTTGTGGGCGTCATCATCCCGCAGGTCGCGTTCGCACTGCCGATAACGATCATCATCCTGGTGCCGTTCCTGCAGGCGCTCCCGCGCGAGATCGAAGAAGCGGCGTTCATCGACGGATGCAGCAGACTCGGCTTCTTCTGGCGCATGGTGATCCCGCTCTCGATGCCCGGAGTCATCACTGTCGGCATCCTCGCGTTCATCGCCAGCTGGAACAGCTACATGCTGCCGCTGTTCATCCTCAACAACGAGGCGAGCTTCACACTGCCGCTGGGTGTGCAGGCGTTCGCGTCGCAGTACTCGGTGGACACGGCGAAGGTGCTCGCCTTCACGTCGCTGTCGATGATCCCGGCCCTCGTGTTCTTCAGCCTCTTCGAACGCCGCATCGTCGGCGGACTCACCGGAGCTGTCAAGGGCTGACCGCACCCGGGATGCCCCCGCGGTGTCCCCCGTACCGAAGGAAACTCTGCTCGTGTTCGATGAACCGACTCCCGCCGTCAGCGATCGAGTGCGATCGCTGCACGCCGAGATGACCCTCGACGAGAAGCTCGCGCAACTCGTCGGATTCTGGGTCGACCAGGGCGACGACATCGTGGCCCCGCTCCAGGGCGAGATGGCCACGTCAACCGTCTACGCGGATGCCTCGGCCCATGGCCTCGGCCATCTCACACGCGTATACGGCACACGTCCGGTGGATCCGGTCGAGCGGGCGCAGTGGCTGTGGAGCGAGCAGAAGCGCCTTCGTGAGCGCTCGCGGCTGGGTATCCCGGCGATCGTCCACGAAGAGTGCTTGACCGGGTTGGCGGCGTGGCAGGCGGCGACGTTTCCCACGCCGCTGGCCTGGGGGGCCGCGTTCGATCCCGACCTGGTGGGCGAGATGGCGCAGCTGATCGGCCAGTCGATGCGCGAGCTCGGCATCCACCAGGGTCTGGCGCCGGTGCTCGATGTCGTGCGGGATCCGCGGTGGGGTCGCGTGGACGAGTGCATCTCGGAGGACCCGTACGTCGTCGGCGTCGTGGGCACGGCGTATGTGCGTGGCCTTCAGTCGCAGGGCGTTCACGCGACCTTGAAGCACTTCGTCGGCTACTCGGGGTCGCAAGCCGGGCGCAATCACGCCCCCGTGCACGCCGGCCCGCGAGAGATCGCGGATGTGTACCTGCCCCCCTTCGAAATGGCCGTCATCGAAGGCGGCGCCCGATCGGTGATGAACTCCTATGCCGAGATCGACGGGATTCCGGCCGCCGCGACGCCCGAGTACCTCACGGACGTGCTGCGCCGGCGGTGGGGCTTTGACGGCGTGACCGTCGCGGACTACTTCTCGGTGGCCTTCCTGCACACGATGCATCAGGTTGCCGCCGACCGCGGCCAGGCCGCGGTCCTCGCGCTGCGCGCCGGCGTGGATGTCGAGCTTCCGACCGGGGACGCGTTCACGGACCCGCTGCGGGAGGTCATCGCCGAGCACCCGGAACTCGCCGCGCTCGTTGATCGGGCCGTCCTGCGCGTCCTCTCGCAGAAGGAGGAGCTCGGTCTGCTCGATGAGACCTTCGACGCCCCGCCGACGACCGTGGATCTCGATTCCCCGGCCCACCGCGATCTGGCGCGGCGCCTCGCCGAGGAGTCCGCGGTCCTGCTGCGAAACGATGCACTGCTCCCGCTGGGTGCTGCTCCCGGGCTGCGGCTGGCCGTCAGCGGCCCCAACGCCGACAGCCATGCCGCGCTGATGGGGTGCTACTCCTTTGCGAACCACGTCCTGGCCCACCACCCCGCCACCCCCCTCGGATTCGAGGCGCCGAGCGTCCTCGACGCCATCCGCGAGCGATTCACGGATGCCGAAGTGACCTTCTCCCCCGGGTGTGCCGTGGAGGGCGAGGACCGCTCCGGTTTCGCGGCGGCGGTCGACGAGGCGGCCCAGGCCGACGTCGCCGTCGTCGTGGTCGGCGACAGCGCCGGCCTGTTCGGGCGCGGCACCGTCGGTGAGGGCAACGACGTATCGAGTCTGGACCTGCCCGGCGTCCAGCGAGAGCTCGTGGCGGCGATCGCGGCCACCGGCACTCCGGTCGTGCTCGTCGTGCTGAGCGGCAGGCCGTACGCCCTGGACTGGGCGCTGGACGGTCCCGATGCCGTCGGCGCCGTCGTTCAGTCGTTCTTCCCCGGGGAGGAAGGCGGCCGGGCACTCGCGCGCATCCTCGCGGGAGACGTCTCGCCGTCGGGCCGGCTCCCGGTGTCGCTGCCCCGTTCGGCAGGAGCTCAGCCATACAGCTATCTGCATCCGCTGCTGGGCGGACCGTCGGAGATCACGACGGCCGACAGTACGCCGCTGCGCCCGTTCGGCTTCGGCTTGAGCTACACGAGCTTCCGCTACACCGACCTGACGGTCACCGACACGGTGACCACGGACGGACATCTCGATGCGACCGTGACGGTCACCAATACGGGCTCACGCGCGGCGACCGATGTCGTGCAGCTCTACGCGCGGACGCCGTTCCGATCCACGACGCGGCCCGTTGCACAGCTGATCGGTTTCCATCGGGTGGCTCTTGAGCCCGGCCAGAGCGCGGTCGTCGCGTTCGACGTGCCGAGCGGGCGGTTCGCTGCCGCAGGAGCGGATCTGGTTCGCCGCGTCGAGCCGGGCGAGATCGAGCTGTGGGTGGGGACGGCATCCGACCGGGCGGCGTCCGGTGCGGCGACGCTGGTCGGCGATCCCCACGAAGTGGCACTCACCGACCGCCGCGTGACGTCGACCCGCTCCCTGCCGGCGCCCACCGCGCAGCACCAGCCCGCACCCGAGCTCTCCACGGCCGGCTGAGGGAGCCGGAGGATCGTGCAATCGGCGATCTGTCAACGGGGTGTCGGGAAACCGTGCGGAGAGAGAGGCTGAGCATCCGATCGCACGGAAGGAGCTCGCCATGACGAACCCCACGCACAGGACCGTGGAGTCCCGCCGCAGCACCGACGAGACGGATGCCGCGCTCGATGCGGCCGCGGCGGACACTGCGCCCAGCCGCCGGGGCTCCCGTTCTACCGCCCCCGCGACCGTACCGGCGGGCGGGCGCGGCGCCGATTCCGGCTCTGCGGACGCGGTGGAGATCGAACCGGGCGACACGGAAGAGATCCCCGACCGTTCCTGGGGCAACGACGCCCCCGGAGTCGGGACGCGTGGCCCCGGCGACTCGGGCGAGGTCGAGACCCCGTCCGAGGACTCGTACGCAGAGCGCGCCGACGATGCACCGCTGCCCGACCTGCACGACGAGCGCGAGGACTCTCGCGTTGAGCGCTCGCTTCATCGCCGGCTGCGCCGGGACGTCGGACCGGATGCCGCCGCACGCGACGCGGCCGACCCCCACACCCAGAGCCGCCCGAAGATGGCCCAGCACGTTGCGACGGTGGAACAGGAGATGTGGGGGCTTCTCGTGCAGACGCGCACGGACATGCCCCGCGCCGATCGGCGGCGGCTTCGCGAGGTGTTCCAGGAACGTCTGTGCCAGGCCGGGATCGATCTTCCCGCCGACGAGGTGGACCGGTTCCTCCGGCTGCGTCTGGCAGACAGAGACGAGCACTGACCCGGCGACCTCTTCCTCGCCGACACTCGCCCTGGCAGACTGACGACATGCTGATCGTCACCACGAACGACGTCCCCGGTCACACCATCACCGCCGTCCACGGCGAGGTCTTCGGACTCACCGTTCGTTCACGCCACATCGGCGCGAACATCGGCGCGTCCTTCAAGGCGCTAGCCGGTGGGGAGCTCAAGGGCATCACCGAGCTGCTCCACGAGACCCGCATCGAGGCCCTGTCCCGACTGTCGGCCGAAGCCGAGGCCAAGGGAGCCAACGCCGTGGTCGCCTTCCGGTTCGAGACGAACGACTACGGCGACAGCGGCGGCGTCGAGGTCTGCGCCTACGGCACGGCCGTCACGATCTCCTGAGCTCCGGCGGCAGAGCCGTCCCCGCGACGCATCCGACGTCAGGCACGCCTGTCGGCGGATGAGGTCGGGTTCAGTCGCGCCGCCGTGCGGGTTCCGGATGCCGCGCCCCGCCACACGGCGCGATCGAACTGTGGCGGCTCACCCCGAGATGAGAAGAGGGCCCGGCGCCCGCAGCCTCCGCAGAACCCGCGCCTCCACCATCGCCGGGATGAACGTGCGCAGCCTCGCGTTGGCAAGCGCCGCAACCTCTTCGGCCACCATCAACCGCACGGTGTCCTCGTCGGCCCAGGGGATGCGGCGCACGAGGCGATCGACGGCGTGAGCGAGCGCCTCATATTCGTCTCTGGGGTTGGTCGCGCTCATGCCAACAGAATGCGCGCTGATGCCGAGAATTCTCCGAAAACGCGGCACGCCGACCGGCGTGGCGATTCCGTGTCCGAACGGTCACCGTCTGCCAGGCGTGGATCGTCGCCCCGACCGGCGCCGTGACCCGTGCGGCGAGTCGATCATCGCGCACCTTCCCGATCGTGAACCGGATCAGGATGGTCAGATCGAGGATGCTCGTGAGCGCCGGAGGTCACCACCGCCGGGCTCGGCCGACTCGACTCCCGGATGACGAGCTCGGGCATGAAGCGCACTCGCCTGGGCTGCGCGGGATCATCATCCTGCTCACGCAGGAGTTCGACGGCGGCGCGTCCGATCTGCACGGCAGGCTGTCGCACGGAACTCAGCGGCACGATCGCCGTGGCCGCGAAGTCGATATCGTCATAGCCGATCAGCGCGATATCGGCGGGGACGCGAACGCCACCGCTGATCGAGAGCCCCTGAAGCATCCCGATGGCGACGAGGTCGTTCGCACAGAACACGGCATCCGGTCGCTCGATGGGATCCCGTTCGAGGATCCGCGCTGCGGCCTCGCGGCCCGCCATCACCGTGAGCTCCGTGGTCGCCATGTACTCGAGGTCGGATCCGTTCACTTCGGCGGATGCCCGCCTCGCGCCCGCGAGCCGGTCGATCACCTGAGGAAGGGTGGGCGGCCCCCCGACGAAGACCACCCGCCTGCGCCCGGTGCCGAGCAGATGGGACACCGCCAGATACCCACCGTGCACATCATCGACCGAGACCGAGCTCAGCCGGGCGTCGCCCGCATCCCGGTCGACGAGCACGATCGGCGCGCCGACGGCTTCGAGCCTGGCCAGCGCGCCCGGGTCACCGGATGCCGGTGTGACGAGCACGCCGACCACGCGCTGCTCGCGGAAGTGGTCGAGGTACGCGACCTCCCGCTCGGGGGTGTCATTGCTCGCCGCGGCGAGAACGAACAGCCCCTCCTCTGCGGCGCGCTCCTGCGCGCCCTTCGCCACGGCGGCGAAGAAGGGGTTCGCAAGGTCCAGCGCGATGAACCCGATACTGAGGCTCCGGCCGGCGCGAAGCTGGCGAGCGGCATCGTTGCGCACGTACCCGAGCTCCTCGATCGCGGCGCGCACGCGGGTCAGCGTCGCAGCGGAGACCCGATCCGGCTGATTGAGGACATTCGAGACCGTCCCGATCGAGACTCCTGCGGCGGCCGCGACATCCTTCACGCTCGCACCCACGCTCGTGGCCTCCTCCCCATTGCTGAAACGATACATCCGTCCTACTCTTGAAACGATTCATTCGCCTCGAGTTCGGAGCACCCCGCGATGACAGCGCTCGCCCCCCGCATCCTTTCGATCCTCGAGGCTCAGGCGATCGAGCTGCCCTCGTGGGCGTTCGGCAACTCCGGGACCCGCTTCCGGGTGTTCGGTACGCCCGGGACGCCGCGCGACCCGTTCGAGAAGATCGTCGACGCCGCCCAGGTGCACCGGTACACCGGCCTGGCGCCGAGCGTGGCGCTGCACATCCCCTGGGACAGGGTGGATGACTACGCCGCCCTGCGTCGGCACGCCGAGGACCTCGGCGTGCGACTGGGAACCGTCAACTCGAACACGTTCCAGGACGAGGACTACAAGTTCGGGGCGCTGACCCACCACGACCAGCGCATCCGCCAGAAGGCCATCGACCACCACCTCGAGTGCATCGACATCATGCACGAGACGGGCTCTCGCGATCTGAAGATCTGGCTGGCCGAGGGCTCGAATTACCCCGGGCAGAACGACATGCGCGCGCGGCAGGACCGCCTGCAGGATTCGCTGCAGCAGATCTACGCGCGGCTGGGCGACGAGCAGCGCCTGGTCCTGGAGTACAAGTTCTTCGAGCCGGCGTTCTACCACACCGACGTGCCCGACTGGGGCACCTCCTACGCCCAGGTCGCCGCGCTCGGCGAGAAGGCGATGGTGTGCCTCGACACCGGTCACCACGCCCCCGGCACCAACATCGAGTTCATCGTCATGCAGCTGTTGCGGCTCGGCAAGCTCGGTTCGTTCGACTTCAACTCGCGCTTCTATGCGGATGACGATCTCATCGTCGGCGCGGCCGACCCGTTCCAGCTGTTCCGCATCCTGTTCGAGGTCATCCGCGGCGGCGGGCTGAACAACCCGGACGTCGCGTTCATGCTCGACCAGTGCCACAACATCGAGGACAAGATCCCCGGCCAGATCCGGTCGGTACTCAACGTCCAGGAGATGACGGCGCGCGCCCTGCTCGTCGACCGCGAGGCGCTCGCGGCCGCGCAGGAGGCCAACGACGTGCTCGCCGCCAACGCCGTGTTCATGGACGCCTTCTACACCGACGTGCGCCCGGCGCTCGCGCAGTGGCGCGAGTCGCGGGGACTTCCCGCCGACCCGATGGCCGCGTACGCGGCATCCGGCTACCAGGCCCGCATCGCCGCCGACCGCGTCGGCGGCACCCAGGCCGGCTGGGGCGCCTGACCACCGACCGACGCCCGCCCGCCCCGGCTCCCCCGTTCGCTTGCCGCAACACGCCGCAACCGACCCCCAGCCAGCGACATCTGCGGCAAACGAAGCACCCACGACCGAACCCCGCGCCTCTGACGAAAGACACACCAATGACCAATCCGACCGTTGCCGACCTCCTCGCGCGCAGCAACCGCCTCGGCGCCGACCCCACAGTGACCAACTACGCGGGCGGGAACACGTCGGCCAAGGGCACGGATGCCGATCCGGTCACCGGCGAGCCCGTCGAGCTGCTGTGGGTCAAGGGGTCCGGGGGCGACCTCGGCACCCTCACCGAGAACGGCCTCGCGGTCCTGCGCCTCGACCGGCTGCGCGCGCTCGTGGACGTCTACCCGGGAGTCGAGCGCGAGGACGAGATGGTCGCCGCGTTCGACTTTTGCCTGCACGGCAAGGGGGGAGCTGCCCCGTCGATCGACACCGCGATGCACGCGCTCGTGGATGCCGCGCACGTCGACCACCTGCATCCGGATGCCGGCATCGCGATCGCCACGGCCGCCGACGGCGAGCGCCTCACCCGGGAGATCTTCGGTGAGAAGGTCGTGTGGGTGCCGTGGCGCCGGCCGGGGTTCCAGCTGGGCCTGGACATCGCCGCCATCAAGGCGCAGAACCCGGCGGCCATCGGCTGCATCCTCGGCGGCCACGGCATCACGGCGTGGGGCGATACCTCGGCCGAGGCCGAAGCCAACTCCACATGGATCATCGAAACGGCGACCGACTACATCGACAAGAACGGGAAATCCGACCCGTTCGGTGGGGTTCGCGACGGCTTCGAGGCGCTCCCCGACACCGAGCGCCGGGCACGCGCCGCCGCGCTCGCGCCCACGATCCGCGGGCTCGCCTCGACCGACAAGCCGATGGTCGGCCACTACACCGACACGGATGCCGTGCTCGAGTTCCTCGCCTCCGAGAAGGCTCCGGCCCTCGCGGCGCTCGGTACGAGCTGCCCCGACCACTTCCTGCGCACGAAGGTCAAGCCGATGCTGCTCGACCTTCCGGCCACAGCATCCGTCGACGAGCAACTCGCGCGCCTGAAGGAACTGCACGCCGCCTACCGCGCCGACTACCAGGCCTACTACGACGCTCACGCCGACGAGAACAGTCCCGCCATCCGCGGCGCGGACCCCCTCATCGTGCTCGTTCCGGGTGTCGGGATGTTCAGCTTCGGCGCGAACACGCAGACCGCACGGGTCGCCGGCGAGTTCTACGTCAACGCGATCAACGTCATGCGCGGTGCCGAGTCCGTCTCCACGTACACCCCGATCTCGGATGCCGAGAAGTTCCGCATCGAGTACTGGGCGCTCGAAGAGGCCAAGCTGAGGCGGATGCCGAAGCCGAAGTCCCATCAGGGCCGCATCGCGTTCGTGACCGGCGCGGCATCCGGCATCGGCAAGGCGATCGCGACCCGCCTGGCCGCCGAGGGCGCCTGCGTCGTCGTCGCCGACCTGGATCTCGAGAAGGCGCAGGCCGTCGCTGCCGAGCTCGGCGGCACGGATGTCGCCATCGGCGTGGCCGTGAACGTCGCCGATGAGGCAGCAGTGCAGGCCGCGATCGATGCGACCGTGCTCGCGTTCGGCGGCATCGACCTCGTCGTCAACAACGCGGGACTGTCGCTGTCCAAGCCCCTGCTCGAGACCACCGAGAAGGACTGGGACCTGCAGCACGACGTCATGGCCAAGGGCTCGTTCTTCGTCTCGAAGGCGGCCGCGGCGGCGATGATCGCACAGGGCATGGGCGGCGACGTCGTCTACATCTCGTCGAAGAACTCCGTGTTCGCCGGCCCCAACAACATCGCCTACTCGGCGACGAAGGCAGACCAGGCCCACCAGGTGCGGCTGCTGGCTGTCGAGCTCGGCGAGTTCGGCATCCGGGTCAACGGCATCAACCCCGACGGCGTCGTGCGCGGCTCGGGCATCTTCGCGTCGGGCTGGGGCGCGAACCGCGCCGCGACCTACGGCGTCAAGGAGGAGGACCTCGGGCAGTTCTACGCGAACCGCACGATCCTGAGGCGCGAGGTGGTCCCCGAGAACGTCGCCGACGCCGTGTTCGTGTTGACGGGCCCCGAGCTGTCGCGCACGACGGGCCTGCACATCCCCGTGGACTCCGGGGTGGCTGCGGCGTTCCTGCGATGAGCGTCGACCCCGGCGCCGCGGGCGCCGTTTCGACTCGTCGCTTCGCTCCTCGCTCAACGAGCGAAGGCCCGATGGTCGTTGAGCGAGCTGAGGGCCCCGGATCGTTGAGCGAGCGAAGCGAGACGAAACGGAATGCCGATGAGTGAGACAGGTAGCGTCGCGGCGATCGATCTGGGGGCGACGAGCGGTCGGGTCATGATCGGCCGGATCGGTCCCGACACGCTCGCGCTCGAGCCGGTCGCGCGCTTCCCGAACGGCCCCGTCCCCCTCGCCTCGGGCTTGCACTGGGATCTCACGGGCCTGTACCGCCATGCGCTCGAGGGCCTGCGGAAGGCCGCGCACCGGGAGCCGGCGCTCGCGAGCATCGGGATCGACTCGTGGGCCGTCGACTATGTCCTGCTGCGCGGCGACCGGATGCTGAGCGAGCCGTTCCACTACCGCGACGAGCGCACCGTGGCGGGTGTCGAGGCTGTGCACGCGCGGCATACGTTCGCGGACCTCTACCGGCGCAACGGGCTGCAGTTCCTGCCGTTCACGACCCTGTATCAGCTCGCCGCCGAGCAGGCATCCGGGATGCTGGACCTGGCCGACGCCGCGCTGCTCATCCCCGACGCGCTCGCATTCGAGCTCACGGGCCGCCGCGTCGCGGAGCACACGAACGCCTCGACGACGGGCCTCGTGCGCATCGACGACGGGCAGTGGGATCGCGCCCTGTGCGACGATCTCGGCATCCCGTCCGCGATCCTTTCGCCCCTGATCGACCCCGGTGAGCGCATCGGGCCGCTGCGCCCGATGCTGACGGAGGACCTCGGCGTCACGGCCGAGGTCGTCGCGGTCGGCTCCCACGACACCGCGTCAGCCGTCGTCGCGGTCCCCATGAGCGATCCGGACACGTCGGCGTACATCTCGTGCGGCACGTGGGGCCTCGTCGGTCTGGAGCTCGAGAGCCCGGTCGTGACGGATGCCGCGCGCGAGGCGAACTTCACGAACGAGCGCGGCGTCGACGGACGCATCAGGTTCCTCCACAACGTCATGGGGCTGTGGCTGCTGAGCGAATCCGTGCGGCAGTGGGAGAAGGAGACCGGCGAGGCGATCGACCTCGCGACACTTCTCGGCGACGCAGCGGAGGTCTCGGAGCCCGCCCAGGTCTTCGACGCGAACGATCCCCGGTTCCTCGCTCCCGGTGACCTGCCGGCGCGGATCGCGCAGTGGTACCGGGAGCGCGCGCTGCCGGTACCGACCACGCGCGCCGCGTTCACGCGAGCCATCGTCGAGAGTCTCGCGCACGCCTTCGCGGATGCCGTCCACACGGCATCCGCGCTCACGGGCCGCCGGATCCTGACCCTTCACCTCGTCGGCGGCGGCTCCCTCAACCGCCTGCTGTGCCAGCGGACCGCCGACCGTGCCGCCATCCCGGTGCTGGCCGGTCCCGTGGAGGCGACGGCGCTCGGGAACGTGCTCGTCCAGGCCCGGGCCGTCGGGCTGGTCTCGGGAGAGCTCGAAGATCTGCGCTACCGTGTGGTCAGGTCACATCCGCCGCGGCGCTACGACCCGGTTCCGACCCGCCGGACCCCATGACCGGAAGGACCCCATGATGGTGCAGCGTCAGCTTCCCCGCCCCGCCGAGATCTTCGAGTTGATGAAGTTCAAAGCCCCCGAGCTCGACGGGCGCAAACGGCGCCTCCAGTCCGCGCTGACGATCGCCGACCTGCGCACGATCGCCAAGCGCCGCACCCCGAAGGCCGCGTTCGACTACACCGACGGCGCGGCCGAGGGCGAGCTGTCGCTGGCCCGGGCCCGGCAGGCGTTCGAAGACATCGAGTTCCACCCCGGCATCCTGACCCCCGCGCCCGATCTCGACACCTCCGTCGAGATCCTCGGCGGCCCCTCGGCACTCCCCTTCGGCATCGCCCCGACCGGATTCACCCGGCTCATGCAGACCGAGGGCGAGATCGCGGGGGCCTCGGCGGCGGGAACCGCGGGCATCCCGTTCACGCTCTCGACGCTGGGGACGACCTCGATCGAAGACGTGAAGGCCGCGAACCCGCACGGGCGCAACTGGTTCCAGCTCTACGTCATGCGCGATCGCGAAATCTCGTACGGCCTGGCCCGCCGGGCCGCCGCCGCCGGGTTCGACACCCTCATGTTCACGGTCGACACCCCCGTCGCCGGTGCACGCCTGCGCGACAAGCGCAACGGCTTCTCGATCCCGCCGCAGCTCACGCTCGGCACGATCGTCAACGCCATTCCGCGGCCGTGGTGGTGGTACGACTTCCTCACCACACCCAAGCTGGAGTTCGCCTCGCTCTCGACCACCGGCGGCACGGTGGGTGAGCTGCTGGATGCCGCGATGGACCCGACGATCGGCTACGACGATCTCGCCGTCATCCGCGACCTGTGGCCCGGGAAGATCGTCATCAAGGGGGTGCAGAACGTCGAGGATTCCGTGCGGCTGGTCGACCTCGGCGTCGACGGGATCATCCTGTCCAACCACGGCGGCAGGCAGCTCGACCGGGCACCGATCCCCTTCCACCTGCTACCCAGCGTGGTGCGTGAGGTCGGTAAGGATGCCACGATCATGATCGACACGGGCATCATGAACGGCGCGGACATCGTGGCATCCGTCGCGCTCGGCGCGAAGTTCACCCTCATCGGTCGCGCTTACCTGTACGGGCTGATGGCCGGCGGTCAACAGGGCGTGGACCGGGCGATCGAGATCCTGCGGGTCGAGATCGAACGGACGATGCGCCTGCTCGGCGTCTCGAGCATGGCCGAGCTCGAGCCGAAGCACGTGACGCAACTCGCACGCCTCGTCCCCGTCGGATCAGGAGCGGTCCCCGTTCCCATCGACGGCTGACCGTCCGGCGCCGGTCCTCGGCGGCGGGCGACATGCCGCGATTGCACTAAGCCATGAATCGTGCAAAACTGCACCTCATGGTCGATAGTGCAGATTCGTCGCGGACACGTCGCCGTGACGAGACGACGCGGCGACTCGTCCGCGTCGCACGGCACTTCACCGCCGAACGCGGACTGGCGGGATTCACCCTCGAAGAGCTGTGCAGCGAAGCGGCCGTCTCCCGCCGCACCTTCTTCAACTACTTCGCGTCGAAGGACGACGCGGTCCTCGGCATCCCGATCGAGCGCTCGGATGCCGAGGCGATCGCTCGATTCCTCGCCTCCGGCCACGGCGGTGGCGAGCTCTCGCCCACCCTGCTCGCGGACCTCGCCGAACTCGCCGAACATCGGTGGCGCGCGCTCGACCTGGCTCCCGACACCTTCGAGGACATGTCGGCGGCCGTCGAACGCGAACCACGACTGCTCGCCCGCATGCTCGATCTCATGAAACGGGGGGAGGAGTTCGACGCTCGCCTGATCGAACAACGCGAGGGCCTCCCCGATGGCGATCTGCGGGCACAGGTCGCCGCTGCCCTTGTCGGTGTACTCTCCCGCGACGCCGCCGCGGACTTCCTCGCCGATCCCGTCGAGAGCACGTTCCGCGACCACTTCGAGCGACGGGTGGCGGCCGTAAACACCCTCGTCTCTTCCCAGGCTCTCCCCGAAAGAACACACCTATGACCTCCCCCATCGAGACCGTCTCCGCGGGAGACCGGCCCTTCCTGCTGACCAAACGGCGGATCTGGATCATCTTCGGCGCCCTCATCGCCGGAATGCTCCTCGCCTCACTCGACCAGACCATCGTGTCCACTGCCATGCCCACGATCGTGGGCGAGCTCGGCGGTGTCTCACACCAGGTATGGATCACGACGGCGTACCTGTTGGCGACGACGATCGTCATGCCCATCTACGGCAAGTTCGGCGATGTGCTGGGGCGGCGCCGGCTGTTCATCGTCGCCATCGCCATCTTCACACTCGCATCGATCGGCTGCGCTTTCGCCGGCGACTTCTGGACCTTCGTCGTCTTTCGGGCCGCCCACGGACTCGGTGGCGGCGGGCTGATGATCCTCTCGCAGGCGATCATCGCCGATATCGTGCCCGCATCCGAGCGCGGCAAGTATCTCGGCCCGCTCGGCGCGATCTTCGGTCTCGCGGCAGTCGGCGGCCCCCTGTTGGGCGGGTTCTTCGTCGATCACCTCAGCTGGCAATGGGCGTTCTACATCAATATCCCGATCGGCATCGCCGCACTGATCATCGCCATCGTCGCGCTGCGCCTGCCCGACAAGAAGGCCACGAAACGGATCGACGTGGCGGGTGTCCTGTTCCTGTCGGCTGCCACGACGTGCCTCATCTTCTTCACCGACTTCGGCGGCTCGGCAGAGTTCGGCTGGGACTCCTGGTCGACCTGGGCGTGGGGTGCAGGTTTCCTCCTGGCTGCCGCACTGTTCGTGTTCACCGAGTCGCGCGCCGAGGACCCGATCATGCCTCTCGGGATGTTCCGCAAACCGATCTTCATCAACGCGACCGCGATCGGACTGACGCTGGGTCTGGGGATGTTCGCGGCGATCGGATTCGTACCGACATTTCTGCAGATGTCTTCCGGCACCTCGGCTGCCGCATCCGGCCTGCTGATGTTGCCCATGATGATCGGGCTCATGGGAACCTCCATCGCCTCCGGATTGCTCATCACGCGCACCGGTCGCTACAAGATCTTCCCGATCCTCGGCACCCTCATCACGGGCGCCGCGATGCTCGCGATGACGACCCTCGCGGCCACGACACCGATCTGGCTCATCGGCGTCTACCTGTTCGTCTTCGGCGCCGGGCTCGGACTGATCATGCAGGTCATCGTACTCGTCGTGCAGAACGCGGTGCCCGCATCCGACATCGGGACGGCCACCAGCACGAACAACTACTTCCGAGAGGTCGGCGCTGCGCTGGGCATCGCCATCTTCGGCACCGTGTTCACCACTCGACTCACCGAGAACCTCACCACTGTGTTCACCGACGCCGGAGCGACTGCCGACCAGGCCGGCCAGGCCACCGCGACGATCGACCCGACTGTGCTCAACACTCTCCCCGATGCCCTCCGCGAGGGAGTCGTGACGGCCTACGCCGACGCGCTCGCCCCGGTCTTCTGGTACCTGATCCCCTTCATCGCGCTCGCGTTCATCCTTTCCCTCTTCCTCAAAGAGATCCCCCTGTCGGATGTCGCGGGTCTGGTCGCGCGTGGCGAAGCCGTGGGAGGTGACGAGGCAGAGCGCCTCGAGGCGGAGCAGCGCCGCGGCGCGACCCATCGCGCACATGCCACCGACAGCGATTGACGCTGACCCGCGCTGACCGTGCCGGCGGGCGAGGATCGTGCCTCTTTTCGCTATTCCCCGTGCGGCCCGCCGAATCGGCCCCCTCACGCCTTCCCGGAGCGGTATCGTCCTGCGAGGATCAGCGACGCGCCCCGCGAGACGCCGAAACAACCAGCGCTGCCGCGTGAGAAGCCTCCCGGGCGGCGGCGGCGAGCGTCGCACCGGTCGCCAGCCGCGCGGCGAGCACTCCCGCGAACGCGTCGCCGGCACCGGTCGTGTCGACGGCGGCGACACGCTCCGCAGCAACTGCGGTCATCTCGGCGACGGTCCCTGCGTGGCAGCCGCGCGAGCCGTCCGTGACGACGACCGAGGCGACCGTTCGGGAGAGCGCGACCGCAGCGTCCGCCGCGGTCATCCGGTCATCCGCGTCCAAGATCGCTCGAGCCTCCCCTGCGTTGACGATGAGGGGGTCCGCACGCGTCACGAGCGCACGGAGGGGATGATCGGGCGCAGCTCGGGTGAGCCGGTCGATCGGGCTGGGGTTGAGCATCCATCGCGCCCCGCGGCTCTCGGCCCACCTCGCCGTGGCGACCGCCACCTCGAGGGGGGTTTCGAGCTGCGTGACGACGACGCGAGGCGTGAGCGCGTCCAGCGCAGCGAAGACCTGGTCGCCGTCGACATCGTCGTTCGCGCCCGCGATCACGGTGATGGAGTTCTCGGCGTCTGCCGACACGTGCACCACCGCGATCCCCGTCGCAGCGGTGCCGACACGCAGGTGCGACGTGTCCACTCCGACATCGCGCAGCGCCGAACGCAACTCCTCCCCGGCGGCGTCGTCCCCGATCGTCCCTACGAAAGCCGTGCGAGCGATGCCCGCTGCGGCCACCGCCTGATTCAGTCCCTTGCCGCCCGCATGCCGCTCGAACCCGTCTCCGAGGACGGTTTCGCCGGGGCGAGGTAGGCGATGGGCGTACACGACGTAGTCGGTGTTCGCCGAGCCGACGACGACGACCTCGGATCTCCGGGAGGTCTCGATTGTGTGCTCCTGACTATCGGGGCTCGCGGCGTCCATCGTCCCGGGCCTCATGCGACCCTGAACGCACGGATGCCGTCCACCAGCATCGTCGCGAACCGCTCGGCATCCACGTCTTCGGCGACCCTGATCGCTGGCACATCCGGAAGCACGAGTGAACCACCGCCCAGGATGACTCCGTCCGGGTCCCATCGCACGGGGCGTCCGCGCGCGATCGGGTCGGCGAGCACCACGTCCGCGACGACCGACGACCAGCGTACGAGCGTCGGGTCGATCAGCGCCGCCACCACCAGAGGATCGTGGAGGAAGCAACCGCCCAGCGCGAAGCGTTCGTCGGAGAACCGCAGCCACGGTTCGGTCGTCGCCTTCAGATAAGCCTGGAACGGATCCCGATCGTCAAGGGTAGACAGCCGCTCGTGTGTCAACAGGGTCCGCGCCGTGACGTCGAACGGGATGAGACTCACATTCGCGCCGGACGTGAGCACGGTATGCGCTGCGTCTGGGTCGTAGCCGAAGTTCAGCTCCTGCGGCATCCGGTCGTGCTGAAACGCTCCTCCCATCACCGCGATGTGGGCGACGCCGCGAGCGAACCCCGGATCGCGACGGATCGCCGCGGCGATGTTCGTGAGCGGACCAATCGCCGCGATGGTGATCTCTCCAGGCGCCGAGAATACGAGGTCGCACAGGTACTCCGCCGCGGTATCGTCACCGGCGGGATGTGCGTCCGGCAACTGCTCGTCACCCCCGTACCGCTCACGCCACGTAGGCGCATCCCGTCGAGCATCCAGCCGATCGCGCCAGATCGCTGCGTCGACCGCGGTCCCCCCGGGACCGCACGCACCGGGGATGACGGGAGTTCCCGTGCCCGCACGCGCCACGAGCGCCTCCGCGGCGGCGAACCCCACATCGCGCGCCGTATTGCCCGCGACGATCGTGATCGCCTCTAGCGTGATGGCAGGATGCGCGAGCGCGAGCGCGATGGCGAGTCCGTCATCGACGTCCGAGAAGGGAACGCCGTTCCCGGGGTCCGCATCGATCACCAGTCTCATCGAGGCGCTCACTCCTTCGTCCCGCTGGACGCGAGGGATGCCGTGAACTGTCGCTGGAACACCAGCAGGATCAGGAGCGGGAGAAGAGCGGTCAGAATCGCTCCGGCGAACATGGCCCCGAAGTCTATCTCCGCTTCGCCGGCGAGGTCGGCGATCGCGATCGGCGACACCTTCATGTCGGGACTGGGCGCGATCACGAGCGGCCAGAGGAACGACTGCCACTGGAACACGAAGAGGATGAGTCCCGCGCCCACGAGCGACGGCCGCGACAGCGGCAGGTAGATCGTCCAGAACACGCGGAGCCATGACGCACCGTCGATGCGTGCGGCCTCCGCCAGAGAGGGTGGGATACCCAGGAAGAACTGCCGGAGCAGGAAGATCGCGAGACCGTTCCCCAGTCCAGGGAGGATCAGCCCGACGTACGTATTTGCGAGGCCCCAATCGCGGAACATCGACGAGAGCGGGATGGCGACGGCCTCGAAGGGGATGAGGAAGCTCAGCACGAGCACGACGAACAGGGTGTTCTTGAACGGGAAGTCAAAGACGGCCAGACCGAACGCAGCGAGCGAGGCGACCGCCAGACCAAGGACCACTGTGAGGCTGGTGACGATCACACTGTTCAGCAGCGCACGCAGAAAGTCACCCGAGAGCAGGGTCGTGTAATTGTCGAGGGTGATCTCCTGCGGCCAGAACGTGTTTATCGACAGCGGGCTCAGGAACTGGAAGATCTCGCTGCCGGGACGGAACGAGGAGATGATCGTGTAGAACAGCGGCAGGAGTGAGACCAGCACGATGGGCAGCACCGCGATGAGCAGCCACCGTCCGTAGCGGCGCTCGCGTGCCGTGGATGCGTCGAGGGACATGGTCAGTCCTTTCCGGGCAGGAGGCGGAACTGGATCCCGACGACCACGACGACGATCAGCACGAGGACGATCGTCCCGGCCGATGCTGCCGGCATGTCTCCCAGCTGATAGGCGCGCTCGAAGATCGTGTTCATGATGAGGTTCGTGGATCCTTCCGGGCCGCCGCGCGTGAGCTGGCGAACCGGGGCGAAGACGAGGAAGTTGGCGACGGTGTCGGCGACGAGCACGAACAGCAGTGGACGACGCAGCCCCGGCAGGGTGATGTTCGTGAACCGCTGCCAGGGGCCGGCGCCGTCTAGTTGCGCCGCTTCATAGAGAGACTCCGGGATGTCCTTGATGCCCGCGACCAGGAAGGTCATCCAGTAGCCCACCCCGACCCAGCTGCAGATGATCATGATCGACCACAGCGCCATGTCAGGGCTCGTCAGCCACGGAATCGCAGGAAGGCCCAGAGCCACCAGGACACTGTTGAACGGACCGTCAGGTCGGAACAGCACTCCCCAGATGATGGCAGAGACGATCTGCGGTATCGCCACCGGCAACAGGATGAGTGTGCGCCAGAGACCGACGAGTGGAACCCGCTGCGTCAAGAGCACTGCAAGGAACAGTGCGAGCGCGATCTGCAGCGGATTGATGATCAACGAGAACAGCAGAGTGACCCGCAGCGAGCCGAGGAACGTCGGATCGGTGAATAGTCTCTCGAACGTGCCGAACGTGAAGTCGCCGTGCCTGTCGGTGAACGAGGTGAGGAGTGCCTCTGCCGCCGGCCAGAGTCGGAGCACCACGACGCCGACGATTGCCGGTGCCAGGAACGCGAGGGCGGTCGCGGCGGATCTGCGCGCGCGTAGGCGCGCACGGTGACGTGTGTGAGTGTCGAGTGCGGCGGACATTCCAGGCTCCTTGAAGTGAGCGGGGCCAGCTCGTCAAGAGCTGGCCCCGCGGGTTCAGCGGTACTGCGCGAGCTGGGACTCGAGCTGCTGCTGCGCAGAGTCGAGAATGCCGCTCACGTCACCGCCGTTGCGGATATCGGAGAACGCCTTGTTCATGATCGTCTCGAACTCGACATATCCGATGCTCGATGGGCGGTGCAGCGCGTGATCCTGCGAGTCCACGACGAACAGGGCATCCATGACCGGCGCCTGCTCCGGGGCTACACCTTCGAGGGTCGCGACGAAGTCCGGATAGACGTCCTCGTTGACCGGGGGAAGGGTGTAGATCTGGCTGATCTGGTTTCCACCGTCCACCGACATGGCGAGGAATCGACCGAACTCGCGGGCTGCGTCCTGGTGCTCGCTGTACGCGCTCACGCCGACCGCCCAGCTGTCGGTCGGGGTGTAGACCTCTCCGCCTGCGAAGTACGGCAGCGGTGCGACACCCCACCCATCCGCGATTGGTGAGTCCTGGAACTGCCGGACCCGGGTGGAGGATGCCACGAAGTAGGCGACCTGACCGCCGGTGAACATCTCTGGCATCTGCGTTGCATCCACACCGACGGGTGCGAGGCCGGTGGTGTGGAGGTCTTGATACCACTGACCCCACTGCTTCCACTCGTCGGAATTCACGTCGGGAGTGAGGTTGCCTTCACCGGTCAGGCCACTGGATGCGCCGAACGATTCGATGAGCGGCTGCAGCTGGTAATACCGGTCGACCTGTTCGAATCCGAGCCCGTACGCTGCACCGGCGTCCTGAGCCGTCTGCGCATCTACGAGCACCTCCTCCCACGTCATCCGCGCATCGTTCTCACCCGACGGGGCTGCGATGCCGGCAGACTCCAGAAGCGCCTTGTTGTAGAGGAGGAAGCCGTCCGAGGACCACAACGGGTACGAGTACTGTGCCCCCTCCCAGGTGGCTGACTGGATGCCGGGTCCCGAGAGAGTGACGGCTGCGTCGGCGAAGTCCTCGCTGACGTCGAGGAGGTAGCCGTTGTCGACCATGGACGGCAGCCGGGGGGGATCGACCGCGATGACGTCGATCGAGCTGTCGCCAGAGCCCAGGCGGGCCTGCGTCTGAGAGATCAGCTGATCGAACGGGACGGATTCCGATTCGACGGTGATGCCCGGATTCGCCTCCTCGAAGGCGGCGATGGCGTCGTCGAAGCCCTCACCGAAGATGTGGACGAAGGTGATCGTGACGTTCTCGTCATCTCCGGAGCCGCCATCTACCCCGGAGGAGCAGGACGTCACCAGCGCCGCGACGGCTGCGACGACGACAACGGCGCTCCAGCGCGCAGTTCTTCTCATGTCAGTTTCCTTTGCAGTGGTGTTTCGGATGGTGATACTCGGTCAGCTGACCCCGCCGGGGCCATCGCTCACGGGCCTGACCGAGCGGCCCTCTATGACCCGGTGAGCAACCGTGATGCGGTGAGGTTGACCGCGCGGGCCGTGCGTGAGCATCTCGAGGGTCTGTCGAGCGATCTCGTCAACGGGCTGTTCGACGGAGGTGAGCGGAGGAACCGTGTAGCGGCCATCATCGGTCCCGTCCATCGAAACGACCGAGATGTGCTCAGGTACCCGTATGCCTTCCTCGGCGAAGGCCGCGAGAAGACCGATGGCCTGCTGATCGCTCGCGACGAAGAGCGCATCCGGGCGATTGGTCGATGCCGCGATACGGCGGCCGACGCCGTAGCCTCCGGCCTTGGTGAAATCCGCCGCGAAGTCCCACTCGGGGCGGGTCTGCCCACCTCCGGCGTCGAGTGCTTCGACGAATCCCGCACGGCGCTGATCAGCGATCCCGAGATCATGAGGCCCGCCGACGTGGCCGATGCGCTCATATCCAGCGGCGATCAGTACCTCAGTTCCGGTCCGCGCGGCTGCGACGTTGTCAATGCAGACCGACGAGAATCCCGGCGCTTCGGTGACGCGGTCGAGCATCACGACCGGAACACCGTAGCGGCCGGCGGCTTCGAGATGGGGCGCGTCGTCCACGCCCGCCACGATCAGAGCGTGCACTCGCTGCTCGAGAAAGGCGGTGAGGAGTCGTTCCTCACGGCCCTTGTCACCCGCGGAGTCGCCGAGCAGCAGCGCGATGCCGTGTCCCAACGCCTCGTCCTGCAGCGCGTGGGCAAGCGCGGCGAAGAAGGGGTTCGAGATGTCGGGCAGCAGAAGCCCGCACGAAAACGGTCGAGACCCTGCGAGGGCCTGTGCGCTGCGATTGGGCACATAGCCCAGTTCCTCGATCGCACGGAGCACGCGCTGTCGCGTCGCGGGCGCGACGGCTCTCGGCCCATCGTTTACGACGTAGCTCACGACTGCGACGGATGTCCCCGCCCGCGCCGCCACGTCCGCCCGAGTGACGTAGCTCATCGCTGCACCTCTGCGCACGGGCTGGGGGGCGGGGACATCCTCATCGACAAATCCTCTGTGGGGGTGAGGCTACGCGCGTAGCTGCAATATCTACGCGCGTAGCTGATTCGAAGAGGCTAATTCTGTTAGGCAGATTTTGTCAACCGCTAAACATGGAGCATCCCTCCATTGACGTGCAGCGTCTGGCCTGTGACAAAGGAACTCGACTCGCTAAGGAGGAAAAGCACGGAGCCCACCATGTCCTCGGCGTGCGCCTCGCGCGGCAGCGCCTGGCGAGCGAGCATCGCCTCCTTCTGCGCGGGAGAAACCGTCTCGCGCTCGACTTCGGTATAGGTCGGACCGGGCGAGATCGTGTTCACTCGGATGCCGTCCGAACCGAGCTCGTGCGACATCGCATAGCTCAGCGCAGCGACGCCGCCCTTACTCGCGACATAGTGCAGATACCCCGGCCGACCGAGCCAGGCCGCATCGGAGGCAACGTTGACGATCGAGGCCGACGGTGAGGCGCGAAGAGCGTCCCGCATAGCGCCAGTCAACAGCCAGGGTCCGCGCAGGTTGATAGCCATGAGACGATCCCATTCCTCGATCGATATCTCCCAGAACGGCTTCATTCGGATGGTCGAGAAGACCGCGGCGTTGTTGACGAGGCCGTCCGCTCGACCGAACCGATCGAGCACGAACGACCCCAACGCCCGGCAGCTCTCCTGCGAACCGACGTCGAGGGGGTGGAAGACCGCCTGCCCGCCTGCTTCATGTATCTCTCGCTCGACAGACCGCCCCGTCTGCTCGTTGACATCGGCGATCACCGCAACTCCGCCGTCATCGGCGATGGCGCGCGCATATGCGCGGCCGAGACCCTGCCCACCGCCCGTCACAACCACGACGCGGCCGGCGAGCGCACGCGGGGATGACGAAGGTGCGGAGCCGCTCATCCGGCACTCCTCTCTGTCGCATCCAGGATTCTGGCGATGAGAAATATGAACTTGCGCACGATGTCCCTCCAATGAACTCGTCGCGGATCGACGGCCGAGCGGCCGCACGGAGGCACACTCAACCACGCGATTCGCGTCGATGTCCAGCGGTCACATTTGTCACACAGAGGATGGGTTGCATCCGGTTCAAGTGAAGGCTCGCATATATTCCCTGTTCGACATGTAAGCTCCCCGGGGCTACATGTCGACCCCCACCGTGACCCGAATGCGCGCAGAACCACGCTCCGCGGGAACAGCGGTCATCACCTCATGCGCGCCCAGATCGGCGAGCCTCCCTGTGTTGAGCATGATCGGGTGCGCACGCTCCACGAGCTCACACGGCAATCCCAGGGCCGGTGAGGCAGCGCTGGCCGAGCTGCTCATCGAACGCATCCCGTCGATCGAGCAGGTGCAGTTCTCGTGTTCATCGACCGAATCGTGCATGAGCGCCGTGCGGCTCGCGCGCGCGTTCACCGGGCGTACGAAGATCGCCAAGTTCGAGGGGGGATATCACGGCTTCAGCGACCAACTGATGGTGTCGTCGCACTCGGAGCCCGAGCATGCGGTCGGCAGCGACTCCGCAGCTTCAGCGGTCGCCGACTCCGCAGGAATCCCCGCGTCCGACGTCGACAATGTGGTCCTGCTGCCGCAGAACGATCTGTCCGCAACGCGCCGACTCCTCACCGAGTCCGCCGACGACATCGCGTGCCTGATCTCCGAGTTCCAGTCCGGCTCCGGTCGGCTTGTCGCGCTCGACCGGGACTTCGTTGCAGCCCTGCGGCAGATCACGAGCGATCTCGGCATCCTTCTGATCGCCGACGAGACCATCAGTCTGCGCGCGGGGCATCGCCGGTGTACAGGGCCGGTACGCCGTCACTCCCGACCTCACCGTCATGGGGAAGATGATCGGCGGCGGCCTGCCCCTGGGTGCCGTGGGCGGACGCGCCGACGTCATGGCTCTGCTGTCTGATGGCACCGTCAGCATCTCTGGGACGCATCACGCGCATCCGCTCTCGATCGCCGCGGGGTACGCGTGCATGACCCAGATGGACGAGGCAGCGTTCGAGCGTCTCAATTCGGGTGCTCGACGCATCCTGACGGAGGTGAACGATCGCGCCGCGCGGCAGGAGCTCCCCCTGCTGGCCTACGGCAACGGCAGCTCGCACATCGGCTACGCGATACTCACCGAGCCGGGGCTCGAGATCACCAACCACCGCGACATCTGGCGCAACGTCGATCATGAGCGCACGCTCGCGTGCTCCCTAGA
>NZ_JBYIPB010000016.1:0-67281 GCF_057706855.1 Microbacterium sp. bgisy207 | reverse complement strand
CGTTCCTGAGTCACGTCGATCTGACCGTGAGTGGACTCCAGTCGCCGACCGTGCGGCTCTGGATTGAGCGCGACGAGTCCGGCGCAATCGTTGCAAGCACCGGCTATGAGCTGAGTAGTGACGGTCTTCACGCGCTCATCCGCAGCGTCGCGATCGCCCCGCAGCTGCGGTGTGGTGGCCGAGGCACGGAAGCGGCGCGATTTGCTTTGCATCACGCCTCGGAGCAGGGCGCGCAGCGCGCCTGGCTATTCAGCCGCCGCTCGGGACCGTTCTGGCAAGGCTTGGGATTCATGCCTGCCGATCGGGAGCAGTTGGGTCAGGCGCTGCCCGACGCGCAACAGGTGCGATTGTTTCGCCGGACGGGTCAGTTCGACCGCGAAATCGCGTGGTCGCGCCGTCTGCCCGAGTAGCGTGCCTAGCCGGCAGAAAAGAGCAACATCGCAGCGCGCTGTTGAGGCACGTCCTACGCCGCCGACCGCAGTTCCTGGATCATCGACTTCAGCTCGCGGATCTCGTCGCGCAGCTCTTCGACCTGAGCCTGCGTCGCATGGGTCTTTCGCTGAGTGTCATCGGACACCCGCTCAACGATCCACGATGCCAGCGTCGCTGTCACGACACCGATCAGCGCAATGCCGCCGATCATGAGTCCGACGGCTACGACCCGGCCCGTCAGCGTCACCGGGAAGTAGTCCCCGTATCCAACGGTCGTAATCGTGACGAACGCCCACCACACCGCGTCACCGACATTCTGGATGTCGCCACCACCCCCCTGCTCGGCATCGAGCACAGCGAGCCCGGCGAGAACGATAAGCAGCACCGTGCCACCGACGGTGTACACAACCACCTTGCCGCGGAGCCGAGTGCCGGCGCCTCGATTCAACAGGGCAATGATCGTGAGGAATCTCATCAATCGCAGCGGGCGCAGCATCGGGAGGACAACAATGGCGAGATCGATCAGGTGTCGGTAGAACCACCTCCACCGATTCTCCACAACCACCAGGCGAACCACGTAGTCAACGGCGAACAGCCCCCACGTTGTCCAGAGCGTCGCTTCCGCTATCGCGTCGACGACACCCACAGGCCGATAGATGATCTTGATCGCGTAGGCAATCAGAAAGAGGCATGCCGCAATCATGAGCGGCCACTCAACGGCGCGCTCCCACCGTTCGACTCGTTCCCCGTACATGGCGCCGATCATTCCAGACGCGTCGTGTCAGGAACCGTGCCGTGTACCCCCGGTGGGACTCGAACCCACACTTGAGCGATTTTAAGTCGCCTGCCTCTGCCATTGGGCTACGGGGGCGCCGATGTCGGCGATCCCACGCTACCCCGCAGGGGCGCCGGCGACGGGCAGCGTCAGGACTTCGTGCCCACAGGCGTCTTGGCGGGCTCCGCCGATGCCGCCGGGGGCTTCGGACGCGCTGCGAACTCCTCGAACACGTACCTCGGCTGCTGCACTGTCGAGAGGTTGACGATGTCGCGCCCGAGCCAGAGGTTGTTCCACCAACCCCAGATGACGCGCCACTTGCGCTCCCACGACGGCATCGCGAGGCCGTGGTAGCCGCGGTGCGCGAGCCAGGCGATGAAGCCCTTGAGCGCAAGCTTGCCCGACTGGAACACACCGTTGTACAGACCAAGGCCCGCGACGGCGCCGAGGTTCTTGTGCACGTACTCGACGGGAAGCTCGCCGCGCAGGACCGCGGTGATGTTCTTGGCCATGAGCTTGGCCTGGCGCACCGCGTGCTGCGCGTTCGGGACGCAGTATCCGCCGACCCCACCACCCGTGAGGTCGGGCACCGCGGCCACGTCACCCGCAGCCCAGGCGCCCTCGACGATTTCGTCCTCGCTGCCGACCCGAAGGTCGGCACGGGTACGGATACGGCCCCGCTCCTCCACCGGAAGGTCGCTGCCACGCACAACGGTCGGGTTGGCCATGACACCGGCGGTCCAGACGATCAGGTCGCTCGGGATGACCTCGCCCGTCGAGAGCTCGACGTTGCCACCGACAGCTCCGGTGACCTGGGTGTCGAGGTGGACGGCTGCGCCGCGCTCACCGAGCGACTTCATGACCCACTTGCTGGTCTCCAGCGACACCTCGGGCATGATCCGACCCATCGCCTCGACGAGGTGGAAGTGCGTTTCCTCGAAGCTCAGCTCGGGGTACTTCTTCAGCAGCGCGGAGGCGATGGAGCGAAGCTCCGCGAAGACCTCAATACCGGCGAACCCACCACCGACCACGACGACGGTGAGCAGTCGCTCCCGCTCCGGGCCCGGGGGAAGGGTCGCTGCCTTGTCGAAGTTCGAGAAGAGCTTGTCGCGGATCGCCACAGCTTCCTCGATCGTCTTGAGCCCGATGGCGTTGTCGGCGATCCCGGGGATCGGGAACGTCCGTGAGACCGCACCTGCGGTCACGACGATCTGGTCGTACTCCTCCTGCCACGGCTCACCGATCGACGGCGTGACCGTCGCGACCTTGTTGGCGTGGTCGATACCGGTGATCTTCGCGGTGACCACGCGCGTGCGCTTCAGGTGGCGACGCAGCGACACGACCGAGTGACGGGCCTCGATGGAACCCGCAGCCACCTCGGGAAGGAACGGCTGATACGTCATGTATGGGAGCGGATCAACGATCGTCACCTCTGCTTCGCCGCGGCGGAGATGCTTCTCGAGCTTCCAGGCCGTATAGAAGCCGGCATACCCTCCGCCGACAATAAGGATCCTGGGCGTGGTGTTGCTCACGATGGGAGAACTCCTGGGGTGGTCAGCGGCGGGGCGCGCGAGACGCCAATCGGACGCGTCGGACAGCTGCGGTGACGCCGAGCGCCACCAGTATAGCCGCGACAGTCACCGCCGCGAGCGGGAGCGTCCCGTAGAGCAGCGAATCGGTACTCGGCAGAAGCGGTGAGCCCGCGGCCTGCTGCTCCACCGGCGGCAGCGGCTCCACGGCGGCGGGCGGCACCGTGGGCTCCGGATCGGGCACCAGGTCGGCTCGGCGATAGATCGTGATCCAGTCGGCGAGACTGCCCAGCGGGTTCTCGTTGACCGCGGGGACGGATGCCGTCACTGCGGCCTCCGCATCCACAAGACCGTAACCGTAGAGCGGGTCCGGAAGCTCGCTGACACCGCCGGGTGGGATCGCGGTGCGAATGATGCGGTTGATCACATCGTCGGCATCCATGTCGGGGTAGGCCGATCGCACGAGGGCCGCGACCCCGGCCACGATCGGCGCCGCGCCGCTGGTCCCATCCCACTCGACAACAGTGCCGTCGGCCGACACTCCGAGGAGGTTCTCGCTCGGGGCGGCGACAGCGATGGTGATGCCCTGCGTAGAGGCATCCAGACTTGCGCGTCCCTGGGGATCCACCCCGCCGACCACGAGCACACCCGGGATCGTCGCGGGCGCTCCCACGAGCGCGGTGCCGCTGCCACGGTTGCCGGCGGCGGCGACCACGACGACATCGTGCTCGAACGCGTACATGAACGCGTCATCCCAGGTGCGATCCCAGTCGGGCGTGTTGGTCGTGAACGACAGGTTGATGATGTCGGCGCCGTTGTCGACTGCCCAATACATCGCCTGCGCGATCTGCTCGGTGAACGGCACGGACGCGGACACGCCGAAGCCGACCGAGATCGACAGCAGTTCGGCCTCCGGCGCCACCCCGAGCATGCCGGTGACTGGACTTGTCCCTCTCGAGGCGGCCAGGGATGCGACCCAGCTGCCGTGGTCCGGGTCCCGCGCCCCGACAGGGGTGCGGCCATCGGGAGATCCCAGGCCCGAAAGGTCGGTGCCCCCGACGACTCCCGAGAACTCCGCAGGGCCCTTCCCGATCCCGGTGTCGATGACCGCGATCCGCACGCCCCGACCGGTGGATGTCTTCCACGCGTCACGGATGCCGTAATCATCGAGCCAGTACTCGGCGGCGCGCAGCGGATCAGCATCGGACGGCGATGACGACGGCGAGGGCGGGACGGTGAACCCGGCCAGCGCCAACACACCGGCCAGCGCGACGGCGGCAATGCCCGTCCGGATGACGCGGCGGCCCGCCCCGCCGGACACGCTCATGCGCGTCCCTCCGCACCGTCACCGTCACCGTCACCGTCACCGCGCAGGGCCGCACCCGGGTCGACGCACTCGCAACGATCGGGACTCCACGTCGAGAGGGCGAGCGCTCGATCGCCGATCGGGTTGACCCCCGGTCCGGCGGCGAGGGAATGCGCCAGGAGCGCGTGCAGGCACTTCACCCGCGTGGGCATGCCCCCGGCCGAGATCCCGGCGATCTCGTCGGGTTCCCCGAACGCCGCGCGATCGGTCAGATACCTCTCGTGGGCGTGGCGGTAGGCATCCGCCAGCTCCTGGTCGGCGTCGAGCTGATCGGCCAGCTCGCGCATCGTGTGGTCGGCTTCGAGAACCGACATGGCCACGGTGGCACCCGGGTGCGTCAGATAGTAGAAGGTCGGAAACGGCGTGCCATCGGGCAAGCGTGGCGCGGTGGCGACAACCGTCGGGTTGCCGCACGCGCAGCGGGCTGCGATCCCGATCACTCCCCGCGCTGGGCGGCCGAGCTGAGTCCGCAGCACAGCGAGTTCTGCCTCGGTGACGGGAGGGAACGGTGGTGTGGACACATCCCCAGGCTACCTACCCAACCTGTCAGGGCGTCGCGGTCGGCTCTGACGGCAGGGGTGTGGGATCGGGGACCCCGATGAGGGGGATCGCGGCGGTCTTGGCGAGGCCCGCGGCAGTCACCGACCGGACCAGTTGCGACATCCAGTCCGTCGCGGTCTGAACGACCTCATCACTCACGGGCTCCTGCTCAGCGGGTTTGGCCGAGTCAGGGAGGTCGTCATCGACCAGGTAGACGACCTCGCCGGGCCGCACGTAGTACAGCCGCTCGCGAGCCTGCGTCGTGATGTAGGCGGGGTCCTGCCACCGGTCTCGCTCCGTCTGAAGAGCGGCGATCTCCTCCTCGGTGACCTGGACGGCCTGTTCGAGCGCGGCGATCCGCTGCCGCTGTTCGAGGTAGGTGCCGAGCGTGGGAACCAGCACGAAGGCGGCGAGGACGACAAGGCCCAGCATGATGACCATGAAGCCCGAGAGCCGGATGCCGCCGAGCCACGCGCGCACATCGACCCGGCGCGGAGAACGAGAACGGGGAGCCGGATGCGTCATCTCGGCTCCCCTCTCGTCAGACCTCTTCGGGTCGATCAGCCCTTGAAGCGCGGGAAGGCTCCGCGTCCGGCGAAGACCGCCGCGTCGCCGAGCTCTTCTTCGATGCGCAGAAGCTGATTGTATTTCGCGACGCGCTCGCTGCGGGCAGGCGCACCGGTCTTGATCTGACCGCAGTTCACGGCGACCGCGAGATCGGCGATCGTCGTGTCCTCGGTCTCGCCGGAGCGGTGCGAGAGCATCGAGCGGTAGCCGTTCGAGGTGGCAAGAGCCACGGCATCCAGGGTCTCCGACAGCGTGCCGATCTGGTTGACCTTCACCAGCAGCGCGTTGGCAACACCCAGGTCGATGCCTCGCTGCAGGCGGCTCGGGTTGGTGACGAACAGGTCGTCGCCGACCAGCTGCACCTTCGAGCCGATCGCCTCGGTGAGCGACTTCCAGGCGTCCCAGTCATCCTCGGCGAGCGCGTCCTCGATCGTGACGATCGGGTAGTTCGCGACGAGGTCGGCGAAGTAGTCGGTGAGCTCGGCTGCCGTCCACGGCTTGCCCTCGACGGTGTACACGCCGTCGGAGAAGAACTCGGTGGCCGCGACATCCAGGCCGACGGCGATGTCGGTGCCGGGCGTGAAGCCCGCCTTCTCGATCGCCTTCATGAGGAAGTCCAGGCCTTCGCGGTTGCTGGGCAGGTCGGGGGCGAAGCCGCCCTCGTCGCCGAGGCCGGTCGCAAAGCCCGCGGCCTTCAGCTCGCCCTTGAGGACGTGGTAGGTCTCGGTGCCCCAGCGCAGCGACTCGGCGTACGTCTCTGCCCCGATGGGGGCGAGGAAGAACTCCTGGAAGTCGATGCCGTTGTCGGCGTGCTCGCCGCCGTTGATGACGTTGAAGAGGGGAACGGGCAGGATGTGCGCGTTCGGGCCGCCCAGGTACCGGAACAGCGGCAGGTCGGCGCTGTCGGCTGCGGCCTTGGCCACCGCGAGGCTCACGCCGAGGATCGCGTTCGCACCGCAGCGGGACTTGTTGTCGGTGCCGTCGGTCTCGATGAGGATCTCGTCGACAATGCGCTGCTCGCTCGCCTCGACGCCCTCTAGCGCGGGGCCCAGCTCGTCGATGACGGCCTCGACGGCCTTGAGCACGCCCTTGCCGCCGTACCGGCTCTTGTCGCCGTCGCGAAGTTCATACGCCTCGAACGCGCCGGTCGACGCGCCGGAGGGGACGGCCGCCCGCTGGACGGTGCCGTCTTCGAGGAGGACTTCCACCTCGACGGTCGGGTTGCCGCGCGAATCGAGAATCTCGCGCGCGCCTACAGCCTCAATCAATGCCACGAAAGGACTCCTTGTGTTGGAGGGTGTGTGTCGGAGCGTCGTCGGTCCGCTCCCGAGTCTAGTGACGACGGATGCCGCGCCACAGGCCCGCTCGGGCGGAGAAAAGCTCAGCACACGACGGCGAGCGCGATCCCGTCCCATCCCTTGCGGTCGAGGGTCTGCAAGGCCGTCGCATCGAAGCGCGGATCATCGCGCAGCATCTCGAGGCAGCGTTGGGTGCCGACGACGTCGGAACGTACAGCGCCGGGGTCTGCGACCGCTCCGCCGCGGCCGATGTTGTCGACGACCACGACAGTCCCCGGGCGTCCGAGCCGGGCAGCCCAATCCAGGTAGAGAGTGTTCGATTCCTTGTCGGCGTCGATGAACACGAAGTCGAAGGCCTCCTCCCCTGCCAGGGTCGGCAGGATCTCCGCCGCACGCCCGATGCGGACCTCGACCCGTTCAGCGACCCCCGCCCGCTCGAGGCTGCTCCGCGCGATCGCCGCATTGTCGGCCTCGGCCTCGATCGTGACGACCCGGCCATCCTGGGGCAGAGCACGGGCAAGCCATATCGTCGAGTACCCCCCGAGCGTGCCGATCTCAAGCACCCGGCGCGCTCCGGCGATGCGGGCCAACAGGTGCAGGAATTTGCCGTTGAGCGGCGCGACCTCGATCGCCGGCAGTCCTGCGGCGCTCTGGGCCGTGATGGCCGCCTCGAGCGCCGGCTGATCGCCGACGAGAGCGTCAGTCAGGTACCGGTCGACGCGAGTCCAGGCGTCGGGAGTGAGCTCTGTCGTGTCCTCGGTCATGCGCTCAGCCAAGCGCGCGTGCGCGCACGGGTCAACCACGCTCACCAACGGGTGCCGTGAACCGTCCCGAGGCAGCGAGCACGGCGATCACGATCGCCAGCAGGACCCAGGTGACCGCGCCGAGGGGGCCCACGACAGCAAGATCCGGCCGTGCTCCGGCTGCCGCGACAAGAAAGACGACGCCGCCTGCCGCGTTCAGCGACCCGTGGGCGAGCACGGCGGGCCACACCGAGTCCGAGCGCAGTCGCAGCCAACCGAGCAGCAGCCCCCACATGACGCATCCGCCGATCATGAAGAGCACGCCGCTCAGATCGGGGCGGCCGAAGTTGTAGCCGAGCAGGATCACCGGGCTGTGCCAGAGCCCACACACGATCCCGGTGATGACGAGCGCAGGCCAGGTGCCCAGCGGCATGAGCGCCGGCTGCAGCCATCCGCGCCATCCGATCTCCTCCCCCGCGGCGAACACGCTGTTGATCACGGCGCCGAGCGGGATCTGGACGAGTTGCAGCACAAGGAGCATCTGCAGCGGCGGGAGGGCGGTGCCATCGGGCACGGCAGCCGTGAGCTGCTCGTGGAGGCCCGAGAGGTTCACGAGGTCGAGGCGCACCCATCCGAACGCAGACGAGATGAACACCGCCGCCACGACGATCACGATGGGAACGACGAGCGCGAAAGCCAGATAACCCAGCCACCGACGAACCGGGCCGAGGGGCCACAGCCCGAGGAAGGCTCGGCGGTCCTGCCGGGGTGAGCGGAGCAGGATCACGACGACGAGCGTCGCGATCGCTGGAGTGAGCATCATCGCGGGAAGCAGGAGGGTTGCCAGCGGTGACGCGATGCCCGCCGGTTCGCGCCACAGTGGCAGGACGACGAGCCACGCGAGCCCGAAGGCCACCGCGACGAAGACGAGGATCGGGACGACGGGTAGCCGGGCACTCATGAGCGGCCTCCCGCAACGGCGCGAGCGCGGAGAGCCTCCAGGACGCCGGCGGCGGTCGCCGCGTCATCCACGGTCACAACGAACGTGCTCGCACCCGTGCGCGAGACCTCGAGCGCCTCGCCGCGTCGCAGCACGACGCCGGTGCGTCCGTCGAGTCCTTTGCGGACCCCCCACCCACCGAAGTCCGCCACGGGGTTCACGCTGACGATGCGAACCGCCGTCACCGCCGACAGCGGCACACGGAACCGCGGGAAGCCCAGCAGGCTCGTGACCTGCAGACCCTTGTCATCGACTCGCACCCGGAAGATCGCGGTGGCGAGGATGGCGACGGTCACGACGAGCGCGACGGTAAGCAGGATGGGCCAGATCGCGCCGCCCGTGGCCGCGGTGTACCCGGCCGCAGCGAACAGCACGAGCGCACCTCCGACGAGCGCCGTGATCGTCGCCCGACCCAGTGCCGCCGTTCGGACCCACATCACCCGCTCCCCGGGAGCGAGCGGGGTGATCGCGACCTGTGCGGAGGCTGCCGCCGTCCCGCCGCTGAGCACAACCCGAGGCTGCCCGTACCATGCACCGACTCCGAGGATGACCGCCACGACACCTGCACCGATCATCGCCGGTACGACAGACCCGGCATCCGCGGCCGAGGCACGTCCCGCTTGAGCGGTGAACGACCACGTGACAGCCACAAGGAGGCCGCCAACCAGCGCGGGCGCGATCGCACCCAGGAAGCGCATGGTCGGCCCCCACTCACCTTCGCGCGAACCGAGGAGGACGAACATCGCCAGCAGCGCCGTAACCCCCACCCCGAAGGCGCTGCTCAGCGCGGGGACGAGGCCTGGCGCAGCGAAGCCATCCGGACCACCCGACGCGGTCCAATGGACGGCGACCGGGTCAGGCACGTTCGGTAGCACGATCAGTTGCACTGTCACGGCGGCGATGGTGAGCAGGAGTGGCACCGCGACGCCGATCCACAGGTAGGCGCGGCGGGCGCGGGCGAACGCGGGCGAGGAGACGGTCATGTCAGATCTTCCTGAGGGAGCGAACGAGGGGCGGGGGACGCGGGAGGCTCGAGAGGGGGCGGATCGATCTCGGCCAACAGCGACGCCAACACGGTGGGCGCAAGCCCGAGGCTGCGGGCGCGGGCGACGAGCGCCGCCACCTCACCACGCAGCTGCTGCAGGGCGTGTGCGGCATCGGTCACGACTGCCCCTCGGCCGCGGCGCATGTCGACGAGGCCTTCGTCGCGCAGCACTTGGTACGCGTGAAGCACAGTATGGAGATTGAGGTCGAGGGAGGCCGCGATCTCCCGGGCGGCAGGCAACCGCTCCCCGGCATGGATGCGGCCGGTGGCAATGCCCGCCCGCACTGACGCGGCGACCTGCTCCCAGAGGGGAGCATCGCGGGACGGATCAATCCGGATGAGCATGCAAAGTATTCTACTTCACATATAACAAGTACTACAAACGATGGTCGCCGCGACCCTGGGCGCTACGCCTCCTGCGCGGCAGCGACGTCACGTTCCGGGAGCGGGTGCCTGGTCGCCGCGCTCGTGCGCCCGAACCCGAGCGCGCCGGCAACCGCGGGCAGGAGCGCCTCCGCGGTGCGGCGGTAGCCGAGCGGACTCGGGTGGAACCGGTCCAGGCTGAACATCTCGTCGGGTTGCGAGATGAAGAAGGGACCGACGGCATGCCGCAGCGAGACGGCATAGGCCCCCGCGGCAACCGCGGCGT
This sequence comes from Microbacterium sp. bgisy207, assembly GCF_057706855.1. Lineage (NCBI taxonomy): Bacteria > Bacillati > Actinomycetota > Actinomycetes > Micrococcales > Microbacteriaceae > Microbacterium > Microbacterium sp. bgisy207. The sequence goes on along the minus strand of NZ_JBYIPB010000016.1, from coordinate 57,337 downwards.
CCGACTGCGCCTCCGCCAGCTGCCTCGACATGCGCGAACCGAGCGAACGCAGCGGCTGGGGAACCGGGCGCAGTGCGCCCAGGTCTGGGCACGTGCCCACGACCACCTGCGCGCCCCGCGCCCGCAGGCGGATGATCGCGGCCACGAGATGATGCACCGCCGTCGACACCGGGATACGGTGGGTGATGTCGTTGCCCCCGACGACGATCACGGCGACATCGGGGCGGTAGTCGTGCGACAGGTCGTCGAGCTGGAGGCCGAGGCCCGAGGACTCCGATCCCACGACGGCCGCCGTACGCAATCGCACCGGGCGCTTCGCCTTCTTGGCCAGACCAATGGCGATGCGGGCACCCAAGGTTTCTTTGCGCCGCTGCGCCCCGAGCCCTGCCGCGATGGAGTCGCCCAGGATCAGCAGGTCGAGGGGCTCGCCGCCGAGCTTGCGCCGCCAGACGCGGTCGGCTTCGATTGCGTCTTCGCCGAGGGGCTTTCCGATAAGGCGTCGCGCCTGCGCCGCCTGCCTATCCAGTACCGCGCGGACCGCGAGCATCGCGGTCGCCAGGACGCCGATCGCGGAGCCGAGCACCAACGCTCCCGTCATCCTCCGACCCATAGCCCGATTGGACCCGGCCGATCTGAATCGATCGTGACGGCAGGGTGAACGCCTGGTCCCGCTATCGCAGAGGTCGCAGTTCGAGCGACTGCACCGTCGCCCCCGCACGAACCGTGGCGAACTGCGTGTACCCGTCGGCGACAGCGCGTTCGAGCAGAGGCTTGAGGTTCTTCGGTCGCTGCTCGAGCCGAACGCGGTCGCCGCGCGCAATCAGTTGCGCCTTGATCGCGACAAGCTCCGCGACGGGCACGTCCCTGTCGTGCACGAGCACAACGGCTGACTGTTCGGCGTCCGCAAGGTCGGCAACGAGATCGACAATGCGTTCGAATCCAATCGAGAAGCCAACCGCGGGCACCTCCTCACCCAGGAAGCGACCGATCATGCCGTCGTAGCGACCGCCGCCGCCCAGGGAGTAGGAGACCAGCGGGTGTGCGATCTCGAAGATCGTGCCGGTGTAATAGCCCATGCCGCGCACGAGGAAGGGATCGAACACGAGCGGCGCGGCGTCGCCGCGAGCACCGGCAACCGCCCCGCCGATCGCGGCCAGCGCATCAATCGCCTCGCTGTGCAGGCCCGCGGGAAGGGCGTCGCGGATCTGCTGCTCGCCGAACCCGCTGACCGACCCCTTCTCGCGCGAGAGGAACTCGGCGAACACGTCGACCGCGGCGGGCGTGGATGAGCGCTCGCGAAGCTCGGCTGTCACGCCGTCCGCCCCGATCTTGTCGAGCTTGTCGATCGTGATGAGGATGCCGGCTCGCTCGGCCTCGGGGAAGCCGAAGTGCTCGAGCATCGCATCCAGCAGGCGACGGTCGTTGATGCGCATCACGCCGCCCTCCAGCCCGAGCGCATCGAGAGTGTCCAGGGTCGCTGTGATCAACTCGGCCTCGGCGCGCGCCGACGCATCGCCGATGATGTCGATGTCGCACTGCACGAACTGCCGGTAGCGACCCTTCTGAGGGCGCTCGGCGCGCCAGACCGGCGCGATCTGCACGGCGCGAAACACCGCCGGCAGCTCAGATCGGTGGCTGGCGTAGAAGCGCGCGAGCGGCACGGTCAGGTCGTAGCGCAGGCCGAGGTCAGACAGCGCCGCGGGGTCATCCGCAGCGGCACGGATGCCGTCAGCGTCCAGCCCGCGGCGCAGAACGTTGTACGCGAGCTTCTCGTTGTCACCGCCGATCCCGGCATGCAGGCGTTCATAGTCCTCCACAACGGGCGTCTCGATCTCATCGAACCCGTGCGCGCGATAACGCTCGCGGATGATGGCGAGCACACGCTCGCGTCGGGCCTTGTCGGCGGGGAGGAAGTCGCGCATGCCGCGCGGCGGATTGACAGGAGGCACCGGCCTATTCTTCCAGGTCAGCAGGCGCCGTCTCGGCCTCTCGGATCTCGCGCTGGAGGGACCGCAGTCGCCCGCGCAGGGCACGTTCGGCATCCCACCCACGGGCCCTGGAGATCACGACCAGACGCAGCAGGGCCTCGCCGAGCTCTTCCTCGGAAGCCGGCGGAACGGTCCCGACTGTCTCCGCGTCGGTCGGCGTGCGCAACCCCACACTGTCGGCCTTGCCGAGCAGCTTCTGAGCGAGCGCGAGAGTCGGCATTCGTTCGCTCACGCCATCGAGGACGCTGGTGCGCGAGCGCTTCTCGGCGGCCTTCGCCGCATTCCAGAGCACAAGGACGTCCTCCGGCGTACGAGCAGTCTCCTCCCCGAACACGTGCGGATGCCGCCGCACCATCTTGTCGGTGAGGGTACGCGCGACGTCATCGATGTCGAACGGATCATCGGTGTCGCGAGAAGCGATCTCGGCGTGGAACAGCACCTGCCAGAGCAGGTCGCCGAGCTCCTCGCGCAGATCCGCTCGCGTCCCGACCTCGACGGCGTCGATGAGCTCGGCGCTCTCCTCGACGAGGTACGGCACAAGCGCCCGGTGGTCGATCTGCTGACTCCACACGCAGGTGTCGCGCACGGCCTTCATGGTGTCGGCGGCACGCCGAAGCGGGTCCGCAGCGACGGGTTCGGCGTGGTCGGTCATGACGCCGTAGCCTCGCCGGTCGCGCTGACGGCGCTTGCCCGGCCCCGATAGCGGCGCGCCCGCATCGACACCAGGACGCCCGCGATGACGACGGAGATGAGAGAGCCCGAGAGCACACCGAGGACGGCCTCGTCGGTGAGCAGATCGTTGCCCTCGAACGCGAGCTCGGACAGCAACAGCGAGACCGTGAAGCCGATGCCGCCGAGCGCACCGGCGGCGAGCAGATCGGCAAGGGGCAGTCGCGGCATCGCAGGATCGTGCGCGATGCGCTGCGAAATCCATCCGAACAGGGCGATGCCCACGATCTTGCCGACGGGAAGCGCGACGAGGATGCCGAAGAACGCGGGCGTGAGTTCGTCGAAGGACACCGCCGGGATGACCACGAGAGCGGAGGAGAACGCGAACAGGGGCAGCACGATGACATTGACCCACGGCTCCATCGCATGCCGTGCATGCAGCGCCGGCTGCTGGGCCATCGCGAGCCCCAGAGCAACGCCCGCGATCGTCGCGTGCACGCCCGACAGGTAGACAAGAACCCACGTCGTCAGTGCCAGCACGACGAGGATCGCGAGAATCGCGCCGCGCGCACGGCTGTCGAGCTTTCGACTCAGGTACCCGAACAACACGACGGCGACCGCGGCGGCCGCGAGCAGACCGATGTTGACACCGTCGGTGAACAGCACCGCGATGAAGATGATGCCGACGATGTCGTCGAGGATCGCGAGCGCGAGCAGGAAGATCCGCACCCCCGACGGCAGGCCGCGACCGAATACCGCGAGCACGCCCAGAGCGAAGGCGATGTCGGTCGCGGTCGGAATCGGCCATCCGTCAGCGGACGCGGTCCCCCACGCGAAGCCGAGATACACCGCGATCGGGACGATCACCCCGCCTGCCGCGGCGATGGCCGGCTGGAGGGCCTTGCGGGCAGAGTTGAGCTGCCCGTTCGTCAGCTCGAACTGCAGCTCGACGGCGACGACGAAGAAGAACAGCGCGAGGAGGCCGTCGGCGATCCAGTGCCCGACAGAGAGCTCGAAGACGCCGGGGATGCCGACGTAGGCGTGCTGGAGATCCTGCACACTGTGGCCGATCGGGGAGTTCGCGACGATGAGTCCCGCGGCCGCGGCCGCGAGGAGCATGATGGCGGGAAAACGCGCAGAACGAAGCAGCGACATGGAGTCCTTTCGGGGGATGCGGCAGCCGATGCCGACCAGACTTCCCGGCTCTCCAGACCCCCATCCTACCGGCCCGCCGCGACGACGCCCGGCGGGAAGGCGACCGCGCATGTCCTACCCCGCTGCGCGTGACCTCGACGAAACACCCTGGCGATACGGTGGAGTCCATGCACGAACTGACCCGGACCGAAGCCATCGATCTCGTCGGCCGATACGAGGCGGGTCAGGAAATCCCCGAGCAGATGCGTGGGGACGTGCGTCTGCTCGGCTCGCTTCTTGGCGAGGTCTTGCGCGAAAGCGGGTCCCCGGGCCTGTTCGAGGACGTCGAACGCCTGCGCCTTGCGACGATCCAGGCCTACACGGATGAGACGCCGGAGGCCTTCGCCCACGCGACCGAGGTGGCAGAGTCGTTCTCGATCGACCGCGCGCACGAAGTCGCGCGGGCATTCACCGCCTACTTCCACCTGGTGAACCTCGTGGAAGAGCACCAGCGGGTGCGGATCGTGAGGGAACGGGACGGACGCCCGGACAGCGAGGGCGCTGCCGACTCGATTGAAGCCGCGTATTCGAGGCTCGCCGACGAGATCGGTGAGGACGCGGCACTCAACCGCCTCCAGGCGCTGCGATTCCACCCGGTCTTCACGGCGCATCCGACCGAGGCCCGCCGCCGCGCGGTCTCCTCGAGCATCCGCCGACTCGCGGGCTTGCTCCAGGAGCACGACGACCGCTTGCGCGACGGCAACGACCCGACGAGCGTCGAACGGCGCATGGTGGAGGAGATCGACACCCTATGGCGAACGGCGCCCCTGCGTCCCGAGAAGCCCTCCCCGGTCGACGAGGTCCGCTCGGTCATGGCGATCTTCGACGAGACGCTCTACACGGTCGTCCCAGCCGTCTATCGCCGCGTGGATGACCTGCTCCAGGGCGAGCACGCGGGCGGCCGCGCGCCCCTGGTCACGCCGTTTGTGCGCGTCGGATCCTGGGTGGGCGGCGACCGCGACGGGAACCCGTTCGTGACGGCATCCGTGACCCGAAAGGCTGCCGGCATCGCGGCGGAGCACATTCTGCTCGGCCTGGAGCGCACGACCCAGCGCATCGGACGGACACTGACCCTGGATGCCGAGACCACTCCGCCGTCGGAGGCGCTGCTGACGCTGTGGAAGCGCCTCAAGGCCGCAGACGAGGACGCCGCCACCGAGATCGCGAAGCGGTCCCCGAACGAGCCGCACCGCCGCATCCTGCTGATGCTCGCCCGGAAGATCGACGCGACGCGGCTGCGCGACGCGGACCTGGCGTACCGGGAACCGAGCGAGTTCCTCGCGGACCTCCGCACGGTGCAGGACTCCCTCGTGGCGGCCGGCGCCGCACGCCAGGCCTACGGGCATCTGCAGCAACTGATCTGGCAGGTCGAGACGTACGGTTTCCATCTGGCCGAGCTCGAGGTGCGCCAGCACTCAGCCGTGCATGCGAAGGTCCTCGCCGAGCTGGACGCGGCAGCCGGCGCCGGATCACCCGGCGAACTGTCGGAACAGGCCGACGAAGTCCTCGAGGTCTTCCGCACGATCGCCTTCCTCCAGGAGCGCTACGGACCCAACGCTGCCGGGCGGTACATCGTCTCCTTCACGCAATCCGCCGATGATCTTGCCAACGTCCACCGCCTGGCTCGCTACGCGGTGGGCGACGGCGGGCGACTGCCGGTCCTCGACGTCATCCCGCTGTTCGAGACGTTCGCCGACCTGCAGGCGGCGCCGCGCATCCTCGCCGAGATCGTGCAGCATCCGGAGTTCGCCGAACGCCTGTCCCGCACCGGTCGCCGCCTCGAGGTCATGCTCGGGTACTCGGACTCCTCGAAGGACGTCGGTCCGGTGGCTGCGACCCTGGCGCTGTACGAAGCGCAGGCGGAGATCGCCGCGTGGGCGAAAGCGGAAGGGATCGAACTGACGCTCTTCCATGGCCGAGGCGGCGCTCTCGGGCGAGGAGGCGGCCCCGCGAACTCCGCCATCCTCGCTCAGCCGCCGCATTCGGTCGATGGCCGCTTCAAGCTCACGGAACAGGGCGAAGTGATCTTCGCGCGCTACGGCGACCCCGAGATCGCCATGCGCCACATCGATCAGGTGGCCGCCGCCGTGCTGCTGGCGTCCGCCCCCTCGATCGAACGGCGCAACAGCGGAGCGGCCCGCCGATTCGCCGAGGTCGCGGCAACTCTCGACACCGGCTCGCGCGAACGGTTCTTCGAACTGGTGAAAGCGCCCGGGTTCGCGCCGTGGTTCGCGCAGGTCACGCCCATGGAAGAGATCGGTCTTCTGGCGCTCGGCTCCCGGCCGGCCCGGCGCGGGCTCTCCGTCGAGTCGCTGGCGGATCTCCGGGCGATCCCCTGGGTGTTCGCCTGGGCCCAGGCGCGCATCAACCTCGCCGGATGGTTCGGGCTCGGCACCGCGCTGGACGCCGTGGGCGACGAGGATCTGCTGCGGGAGGCGTACGAGCAGTGGCCGCTGTTTCGCACGATGATCGACAACGTCGGCATGAGCCTTGCCAAGACGGATCCGCGGATCGCGCGACGCTACCTCGCCCTCGGCGACCGTGATGACCTCGCGGCACTCGTGCTCGACGAGATGGCGCTGACGCGTTCCTGGGTCATCCGTCTCACCGGCGGCGACGAGGTGCTCGCCAACAAGCCCGTGCTCCAGCGCGCCGTCAAGCTGCGCAGCCCCTACGTCGACGCGCTGTCGCTGCTGCAGCTGCGAGCGCTGCGGGCGCTCCGCGATGCCGCCGCGTCCGATACCCCCGCTGACCCCGATCAACAACGGCTTCTGCTGTTGTCGGTGAGCGGGGTCGCCGCCGGGCTGCAGAACACCGGCTGATCGACAGCGATCGCGCGTCGCTGCGCACCATGTCGGCAGCCCGGGCTAGCGTCGGGGCATGGCGATCACGACGAGCACCACATCCGTCTCGGTCAGCCGCGCCAAGGCGGTCGCCGGCACCGAGACCTGCCCGTTGTGCGGCACCGACGAGGTGCGTGTCGACGACGTGGCGTGGTTCGCGGTTGAGTTCGAGCGCCGCGCCGAGGTCGATGTGCAGGATGCCGTTGTCTTTCTCTGCCGCGAGTGCGGAGTGAACTGGGACTGAGCCAGCCACGAAGTCGCGCTGGCCAGACCCGGCGGTTGGCGTGCGGCACTACCGTGGAGGGGATGGCACTCTCCTCCCGAACGACCTCCCGCGCTCCCCGGCCGACGATCGAGCTCACCGTCCTCGATGCGACGTGGCTGAATAGCCAGCTCGTTCGGGTGCGCCTGGGCGGAGCAGGTTTCTCCCAGTTCCAGGACCGGCCCGAGACCGACAAGTACGTCAAGCTCAGGTTCCCTGCCCCCGAACCCGGCGCTGCGCCGGTCACGCGCACCTACACCGTTCGCCGTGTCGACCACGACGCACAGGCGATCGACATCGACTTCGTCATCCACGGCGACGAGGGCCTCGCCGGCCCGTGGGCGGCAAGCGTCCGACCGGGGGCGACGATAAGCCTCATGGGTCCCGGCGGCGGTTACTCCCCCGATCCGGGTGCTGAGTGGCATCTCTTTGCGGGCGACCTGTCAGCGGTGCCTGCCATCGGCGCGGCACTCGAGGCGCTCGCGCCCGACGCTCAGGGAACCGCCGTCATCGAGGTGGACGCCGAGGACGCGATCGTCGACCTCGCGCGCCCCGCCGGTGTCGAGCTCGCGTGGGTCACCAACCCGGATCACGCCACGTCGGTCCTGGCCGACGCCGTCCGGGGAATCGAGTGGCGCGAGGGGCGTGTGCATGTCTTCGCTCACGGGGAGCGCGAAGCCATGAAAGAGCTGCGGCGCGTGTTCTTCGAGGAGAAGGGCCTCGAGCGGGGGCAGGTGTCGCTGTCGGGGTATTGGGCTCGAGGGCGCACGGAGGACCGGTTCCAGGCCGAGAAGCGCGAGCCGATCGGCCAGATTCTGCCGCCGACGTCGTAGTCGCCGTCTCGCACACGCGGCGGGATCCGCACAGCGACGGGTCGATCGGCCCGAGCCATGCGTGGTTGTGCGGATTTCCGCGATTGTGGGCCGTTCAGGCCTCTGTCGCGTCAGGCACGGAGGCCTCGGTCGCGACCGGCTCGGGCCAGAGTTGGCCGAGCAGCGTGTCCACCCACGCGATGAGGTCGGCATCCGCCACCGGTTCCCCGTCAGCCTTCGGCAGGGGCACGACGACGGCCTCGCCGCCGGCCAGCAGCTTGGCCGCGGGATACAGGCGCTGCAGGCGCACGCGCATCGAGTCCTCGAGGCGTGCCGGCGCGATCCGCAGGTTCGGCCCCATCGCCACCACATCCGTGAGACCGGCGCGCGCCGCCCGGCGGCGCAGTCGCGCCATCGAGAGCAGTCCCGCGACATCTGCCGGCGGCTCACCGTAGCGGTCGGTGAGCTCCTCGATGACCGCGTCGATCGCATCATCCTTCGCCGTGGCCGTCGCAGCCGCCGACAGCTTCTGGTAGGCCTCCAGACGCAGTCGCTCGCTGTCGATGTAGTCCTCGGGGATCCGGGCCTGCACCGGCAGCTCGAGCCGCAGCTCGGCGGGACCTTCGACATCCTCGCCGCGGAAGGTCGCGACGGCCTCGCCGATCATCCGCAGGTACAGGTCGAAGCCGACGCCGGCGATGTGGCCGGCCTGCTCGGCACCGAGGAGGTTGCCGGCCCCGCGCAGTTCGAGGTCCTTCAGCGCGACGCGCATGCCGCTGCCCAGGTCGTTGTTGACGGCGATCGTCTCGAGCCGGTCGGCAGCCGTCTCGGACAGTGGCTTCGTGTCGTCGTAGAGGAAGTACGCGTACGCCCGCTCGCGGCCTCGACCCACGCGCCCTCGCAGCTGGTGCAGCTGAGAGAGGCCGTACTTGTCGGCACGGTCGATGATGATCGTGTTGGCGTTGGGGATGTCCAGGCCCGTCTCGACGATCGTCGTCGAGACCAGGACGTCGGCGCGCCGCTCCCAGAAGTCGTCGACGACCCGCTCGAGCTGGTGCTCGCCCATCTGGCCGTGCGCCACCGCGATCCGCGCTTCCGGCACGAGCTCGGCCAGCTCGCTCGCGACCCGCTGAATCGACTGCACGCGGTTGTGCACGTAGAACACCTGCCCCTCGCGCAGCAGCTCCCGGCGGATCGCCGCCGCGATCTGCTTGGGGTTGCGCGCACCGACGTAGGTGAGGATCGGATGCCGATCCTCCGGCGGGGTCTGCAGGGTCGACATCTCCCGGATGCCGGTCACCGCCATCTCGAGCGTGCGCGGGATCGGCGTGGCGCTCATCGCCAGGATGTCGACGCCGGTCTTGAGCTTCTTGAGCGCATCCTTGTGCTCGACACCGAATCGCTGCTCCTCGTCCACGATGAGAAGTCCCAGATCCTTGAAGACCACCTTCTCGGTGAGGATACGGTGGGTGCCGATCACCATGTCGACCGACCCGTCCGTGAGCCCGTCGAGGGTCTCCCGGGCCTCCTTGTCGGTCTGGAAACGCGACAGTGGCTTCACCGTGACCGGGAACCCGGCGAACCGTTCCGTGAACGTCTCAAGGTGCTGCTTGACCAGCAACGTCGTCGGCACGAGCATCGCGACCTGCTTGCCGTCCTGGATCGCCTTGAAGGCCGCGCGCACGGCGACCTCGGTCTTGCCGAAGCCGACATCGCCCGACAGCAGCCGGTCCATCGGGATCGGCCGCTCCATGTCGGCTTTGATCTCGTCGATCGTCTGCAGCTGGTCCGGCGTCTCCGCGAACGGGAACGCCTCCTCGAGTTCGCGCTGCCAGGGCGTGTCGGGACCGAACGCGTGACCCTTGGCCGCCATCCGCGCCGAATACAGCTTCACGAGCTCGACGGCGATGTCGCGCACCGCCTTGCGCGCACGCCCCTTGGCCTGCGCCCAGTCGCTGCCGCCCATTTTCGACAGCGTCGGGGTCTCTCCCCCGACATACCGCGAGAGCAGATCGAGCTGATCTGTGGGCACCATGAGCTTGTCGCCCGGGTACCCGCGCTTGGCCGGCGCGTACTCGAGCACGACGTACTCGCGGACGCTCTTGACCGGAGTGCGTCCGCCCGACGAGACCTCGCGCTTGGCGAGCTCGACGAACCTGCCGATGCCGTGCGTGGCGTGCACGACGTGGTCACCGGGCGTGAGCTGCAGCGGATCGACGACGTTGCGTCGCTTCGAGGCGAGTTTCTTGACGACGCGGGTGTCGCCACCGATGGTGCGCCCATAGAACTCCGACTCGGTGAGCACCGCCAGCCGGATGTCATCGAGCTCGAACCCTCGCTCGAGCTGCGCAAGCACGAGCGAGGCCCGGCCCGGCTCGGGAATGGCATCCGGATCGTCGAGGATCGCGGCGGGGATCTCGCGGTCGGCGAGCACATCGCGGGCACGCTCGACCAGGCCCACCCCGGATGCGGTGATCACGACCGTCCACCCGGAGGTGACTCGGTCGGCGACATACCCGGTCGCGCCCTCGACGTTGCCCTGGAACGAGGGGACGGGACGGGCCGGCACGCGCACCGGGGCCTCGTCGCCGCTCTCGGCATCCGACGGCGTCAGCAGGCCTTCCGCGGCGGCATCCCCGGCGCCGGAGTCGAAGGGGCTGAGGCTCCACCACACGCCGGAGCGCTCGTGGACTGCCTCGCGCAGGCGCGCGAGAGTGAGGAAGTCTCCGGCACCGAGGTCGACGGGGCTGTGTGCGCCGGCGGTGGCCGCGTTCCAGGCGGCCTCGAGGAACTCGTGATTGGTCTCCGCGAGCGTGCGAGCACGGGTGCGGGAGCGCTCGGGATCGACGAGCGCGACAGCCGAACGCTCCGGAAGATAGTCGACGAGCGTTGCCATCTGCGGCGCCAGGGCCGGCGTGAGCGACTCCATCCCCTCAGCCGGTATTCCCTCGGCGACCTTCTCGAGCATGCCCTGCAGCGCCGGCAGCTGCGCCCCGAGCGCCCGTGCCCGAGTCCGGACGTCGGCGGTCAGCAGCAGCTCGCGCCCGGGCAGCAACTCGACGGCGTCGATGTCGCCGGGCAACGACCGCTGGTCGGCGACGGAGAACGCGCGGATCTGGTCGACCTCGTCGCCGAAGAACTCCACTCGATAGGGATGGTCGGCCACCGTCGGGAAGACGTCGAGGATGCCGCCGCGCACCGCGAACTCGCCCCGGCGGGAGACCATGTCGACGCGGTGGTAAGCCAGTTCCACGAGGCGCTCGACGATCCGTGCGAGATCATTCCCCCGGCCGCCGGCACGCAACCGCACCGGCTCGATGTCGGTGAGCCCGGCAGCGAGAGGCTGGAGCGCGGCGCGCACGGATGCCACCACGATCGTCGGTGACACGGATGCCTCGCCTGCGCCACCTGCCAGCAGGGACAGCGTCTGAAGCCGGCGCCCGACGGTCTCCGGACTGGGGCTCAGCCGCTCGTGCGGCAAGGTCTCCCACGCGGGAAAGGGCAACACGCGCGCGTCCGGCGCGACAGCCTGCAGCGCGGGGATGAGGGATTCCACCCGCCTGCCGGTCGGCGCGATCACCAGCAGCGCGGGAGCGTTGCCGGCGTCGATCCGGCGGCGCAGCACCGCCGTCAGCAGCGGCGCGTCAAGGCCGTCGACGACCGAGACATCGGCATCCGTGACCGCAGCGGCCACAGCATCCCGGAAGTGTTCGGACCGATCGAGGGCGCGCGAGATCCCGGGAAATGTCACCGGATGATTCTAGGCGCCCCAGCGGCCCGCGGCGTCCCAGCCGCTAGCTGCGCCTACTCAGGGACGGGGAGCGTGGTGCACCTGCTGCGCCGCGAGCAGACCGTCCGACACGAGCCTTTCGACCGCGTCCGCCGCGTCCGAGACGGCGAGCGCCAGTTCTTCGCGCGCTGCGGCGGGGAAGGGCTGCAGCACCCAGTCCGCCGCGTCCTGCCGACCCGGCGGACGGCCGATGCCGACCCGGACGCGGGGAAAGTCCGGCGTGCCCAGAGCCTTCGCGACATCCCGTACGCCGTTGTGTCCCCCGTGACCGCCGCCGACCTTGAGGCGCACGGCGTCGAAGGGGATGTCGAGCTCGTCGTGGACGATCACGACACGCTCGGGAGGGATGCCGTAGAACTGTGCGAGTCCGGCGACGGGCCCGCCCGATACGTTCATGAACGAGTTCGGCTTTGCCAGCACGAGCTTGGCGGCACCCGGGCGCAGCCAAGTCTCGGCGACGCGCGCGTTCGCCTTGTGCGCGCGAAACGCCTCGCTACGCCGTGCGGCCAGCTCATCGATGACGAGCTGGCCGACGTTGTGACGCGTGCGTTCGTACTGCGGACCGGGGTTGCCGAGCCCGACGATGAGCCAGGCATCGCTCACGACTCGACGCTCCCTCGCCCGGACCGGCCGTCAGCTCACTCGGCTTCGGCGGCCTCGGCGGCCTCGGCAGCGGTCGCCTCAGCGGCGTCGGACTCCGCCTCGGCGTCGCCGGCACTCGCGGCAGCCGGCACCGAGATCGCGACGATGAGCACCTCGGGGTCGGTGACCAGCGTGGAGCCCTTGGGCAGCGCGAGATCGGCAGCCGTGATGTGCGTGCCCTCCTCGAGGCCCTCGACATCGACCTCGACGTGCTCGGGGATGTGGGTGGCCTCGGCGGTCAGCGACACGGTCGTCGCGTCGAGGTTGACGATGGTGCCGGGGAAGGACTCGCCGACCACGACGACGGGAACGTCGACCTGGACCTTCTCACCCTTCTTCACGACCACGAGGTCGATGTGCTCGATGATCTGGTGCACGGGGTCCTTCTGGACATCCTTGACCAGCGCGAGCTGGGACGTGCCGGCGATGTCGAGTTCGACGAGCGCGTTCGCGCGGCGCACGAGCAGCAGCATCTGGTGACCGGGAAGCGCCACGTGCACGGGGTCGGTGCCGTGCCCGTAAAGGACGGCGGGGATCTTGCCGGCGGCACGCAGGCGGCGGGCGAAGCCCTTTCCGAAGTTCTCGCGAAGCTCGGCGTGGACAGTGGTGTCTTCGGACATGTGCATTCTCCTTGGGCAGAGACCGGGTTCTGTTCTCAGCCCGGACGTGGTGGGGATTCGACTCAACCGCGAGCGAGAGCGCGTGAGGAAACCGTGAGGCCGCACACCCTCGTCGATAACGGATGCTCGACGCGGCGTGTCCTGCGCGCGCGAGCATCCCTCGCCGAAGTTCAGTCCGCAAGTCTACCAGCGAGGCCGGTATCATCGTGACGGGCCCCGACGGGCCCGCTTCCCGAGAGCAAGGACGGATGATGGACGCCCAGGTCACCTCGAACATTCTCGTCGCCGTGATCGGCATCCTCACGCTCGGAACGCTTGTCGGTGTCGTCGCCGCGTTCTGGTCGATGGGACGACAGGCCTACCGCAAGGACTGAGCTGGAGCGTTCCCCTAGGCTGACTGCGGCGATCACCCGCCGATCGACGACCAGGGAGTGAACGTGACGGAACAGGCAGCGACCAGCAGCGCGACAGCGAACATCGGGGTCATCGGACTTGCAGTGATGGGTTCGAACCTCGCTCGCAACCTCGCCAGCCGCGAGGGAAACACCGTCGCGATCTTCAATCGCAGCCCCGAGAAGACCGAGCACCTCGTGGCCGAGCACCCCGAGGCGGGGTTTGTCGCGACGTTCTCGTATGAGCAATTCGCCGCATCCTTGACCGTGCCTCGCACGGCGATCGTCATGGTCAAGGCGGGCGCGGGCACGGATGCCGTCATCGACGAGCTCGTGCGCGTCTTCGAGCCCGGCGACATCATCGTCGACGGCGGCAACGCCCTGTTCACCGACACGATCCGCCGCGAGAAGGCAGTGCGTGAGACGGGCATCAACTTCGTCGGCATGGGCGTCTCGGGCGGTGAGGAGGGCGCGCTGCTGGGCCCGTCCCTCATGCCCGGCGGATCGGACGAGTCCTGGGTGACGCTCGGCCCGATCCTCAAGACCATCGCCGCCGTCGCCGAGGGCGAGCCGTGCGTGACGCACATCGGCCACGACGGCGCGGGGCACTTCGTCAAGATGGTGCACAACGGCATCGAGTACGCCGACATGCAGGTGATCGCCGAGGCGTATGACCTCATCCGCCGCGCGACCGGCTACTCCCCCGCCCAGATCGCCGACGTGTTCGCCGAGTGGAACCGCGGCGAACTGGAGTCCTACCTCATCGAGATCACCGCCGAGGTGCTGCGCCAGACGGATGCCCTCACCGGCGCGCCGCTCGTGGATGTCGTGCTCGACCAGGCCGGCGCGAAGGGCACCGGCGGTTGGACGGCGCAGACCGCGATCGACCTGGGCGTTCCGGCATCCGGGATCGCCGAGGCGGTGTTCGCGCGGTCGCTGTCGTCCCACCCCGAGCAGCGCTCCACCGCGGGGGTGCTGCCCGGCCCCGACGCTGATGCGCAGACCGAGCGGGTCTCGGACCCCGAACAGTTCATCGAGCAGGTCCGCCGCGCCCTGTACGCGTCGAAGATCGTCGCGTATTCGCAGGGGTTCGACATCATCCGCGCCGGCGCCGCCCACTACGGCTGGAACATCGATCTCGGCAAGGTCGCGGCGATCTGGCGCGGCGGCTGCATCATCCGTGCCCGGTTCCTCAACCGGATCACCGAGGCCTACGCCGACGCCGCCGACCTGCCCGTGCTGATGACCGCGCCGTTCTTCGTCGACGCTCTCGCCGGCGCCCAGGACGCCTGGCGGGCTATCGTCGCCCATTCGGCAGCCTCCGGGATCCCCGCGCCCGTCTTCTCGTCGTCCCTCGCCTACTACGACGGTCTGCGCGCGGGGCGCCTGCCCGCGGCCCTCATCCAGGGACAGCGGGACTTCTTCGGCGCCCACACCTACAAGCGCATCGACCGCGAGGGCACCTTCCACACGCTCTGGTCGGGCGACCGCACCGAGATCGCCGCGGTCGACACCCACTGATCCCACGACAGGGGCCGCGGCCAGGCGATACGGGATCGCCGGCCGCGGCCCCTGCGCGTCGGGATGCTGCGGCTCAGAGTTCGCGCACGCTGCCCTTCTCGAGCCGGAGCCGCCGGTGTGCGCGCCGCGCGACCGCGGAGTCGTGGGTCACCACGATGAGGGTGAGCCCGTCGCGGTTGAGGCCCTCGAGCAGGGTCAGGATCTCGTCGCGCATGTGCTCGTCGAGATTGCCCGTCGGTTCATCGGCCAGCAGCACCCGGGGACGCTTGGCGATTGCCCGCGCGATGGCCACGCGTTGCTGCTGCCCGCCTGACAGCTCGCCCGGGCGGTGGTCGGCACGGTCGGCCAGCCCCACCTGGGCGAGCGCCTCGGTGACCTTCTCCCGCCGCTGGGCGGCAGTGAGCCCGAGAGGCTCGAGGCCCATGTCGACGTTCTCGTAAGCGGTGAGCGTCGGGATGAGGTTGAACCCCTGGAACACGAAGCCCACCTCCCTCGCGCGCACGAGCCCGAGTTGGGTGTTCGTGGCCGTGGCCAGGTCGGTCTCGCCCAGCTTCACGACCCCAGAGGTGGGGCGGTCCAGCGCTCCGAGAAGCTGGAGCAGCGTGGACTTGCCGCCGCCGGTCGGCCCCTGAATCGTGACGAAGTCCCCCTCGCGGATCTCGACGTCCACCCCGCCCAGAGCCTGGATCCTGCGGTTCTTCTGCGGGTAGACGCGCGTCACCTTCTCGAGCCGGTAGATGGCGGCGGGCAGCTGTTCGCGGATGCTGGTGCCCGCAGTCGTGGTCATGCTCATGGTCGTGGTCCTTTCCTTCGTGGCGGGGGTTGCGTTGCTCATCCGACCGACCGCAGCGCTTCGGCAGGGCTGAGGCGGGCAGCGCGCCAGCCGCCGAAGGCCCCGGCGAGCAGTCCGCCGGCGACGGCGATCCCGACCGCGGCGACGAGCACGGAGAGCGTGATCGGGGCATGCAGCACGACATCGGCCGCGGACTGGGTCATCCCGACGAAACCGCCCATACCGCCCTGCGCGGGGCCGCCCTGACCGGGTCCGCCCTGCACGCCCGAACTCGTGGCAGAGATCGTCGGCGAGACGAGATTGACCACCCAGATCCCCAGGAGCCCCATCGCGAGCCCGATCGCCCCGCCGATCAGGCCCTGCACGAGCGACTCGCCGGCGACCTGCCCGACCACGCGCCCGTTCGACCAGCCGATCGCCTTGAGGGTGCCGAACTCCCGGGTTCGGCGGGTCACCCCCGAGATCGTGAAGAGCACGGCGAGCGCGAGTGCGACAGCCAGCACGAGGATCGAGAGCCAGGTCCCGAGGTTCGAGATGAGCGCGGATGCGCTCGACAGCGAGGACGAGACCGTCGCGGCCAGGTCGGACTGCGAGCTGACGGTGACGTCGGCGACACTGGACTCGATCTCGATCTGAACGGCCTCGATCTGGTCTGCCGAGCCGGCCTGGACGTAGACGGTCGAGACGACGTCCTCGAGGCCCGCGAGAGTCTGGGCGACATCGAGCGGGATGTACACGTTCGCGGCGGTATCGGCGTCGCTCGAGGTCGAGGCGACGATGCCGACGACCTCGACGTCGGTGCCGCCGACATCGATCGCCTCCCCCACCGCGATCTCGTTCGTCGACGCGTACGTGGCGTCGACGACGGCGACGTGCGAACCGGCGTCATCCGCCGTCAGGGCGCGGCCCTCGGTCACCTCGACGGCGGAGAGCGGACCGACCGCGGTGTCTGCGGGGTCGATGCCGAGCACGGTGAACGAGTCCAGATCGAAGGCGCTGCCGCCGGCCCCGTCCGGACCGCCGGCGGGCGGCTGACCGCCGCCCTGTCCGCCCTCGCCGCCCTGCGGCATCTGGGTGACATCGGGCATCTCGCCCGAGAACGTGATGTTCGTCAGCGACAGGGCACCCGATGCCGCCGCGACGCCGTCGAGCGAGGCGACGGTGTCGATCGTCGATGCGTCCAGGGTGCCGCGCATGAAGTCGGCGGTCAGCCGCGACTGCGACACCGAGGTGGTGCCATCGGCGGTCTCACCCTCACCGCTGCCGAACTCGAAGCGCTGCGGCCCACCCTGGCCGGGCTCGGCTGCCACGCCCGTGACGGTCAGATCCGTCCCGACGCCGTACACCGACTCGAGCGCCTGCGCCTGCGCGTCCCGCACGCCCGCGGACAGGGAGTTGACGACGATGACCAGGGCGATGGCGATCGCCAGACCCGCCGCCACGATGATCGTCTGCTTCGTGCGGCCCGCCAGTTCGCGCCGCAGGTAGGTCCAGTACATGAGTCTCCTTCCGCCGGCGCAGAGCCGGCCGTCGGGATGACGGTAGGGACGGGCGTGATGAGCAATCCCAGCGCTCGCTATGAGCCGGTTATGCCTCCTGGCGACGCGACGGACACTCGCGCGCGCACGGATTCACAGACAGCCCATAGTTCGCTCCATAGGAAACACATAGCGGGCGCCGCAGAATGGTGACATGACCTCCCCCGCCCCGTCTCTGCGCCGCCCGGACGGCGCCGCCCTGCGCATCCTCGTCGTCGATGACGAGCAGATGCTCACCGACCTGCTGTCGATGGCCCTGCGCATGGAGGGCTGGGACGTCCGTACGGCGGGGTCGGGCTTCGAGGCCCTCCAGGCCGTGCGGGATTTCGAACCCGACGCCATGGTGCTCGACATCATGATGCCCGACCTCGACGGCATGGCCGTTCTCCACCGCTTGCGGCAGTCGGGCAACGACGTCCCCGTGCTCTTCCTGACCGCAAAGGATGCCGTCGCCGACCGGGTCGCGGGCCTTACTGCGGGCGGAGACGACTATGTCACCAAGCCGTTCAGTCTTGAGGAGGTCGTCGCCCGGCTCCGGGGCCTCATGCGCCGCGCCGGCACAGCGACCAACAGCGAGGAGGAGCCGATCCTGCGGGTAGGCGATCTCTCACTCAACGAGGACAGCCACGAGGTGGAGCGGGGCGGAGACGCGATCGAGCTGACCGCGACCGAGTTCGAGTTGCTGCGCTACCTGATGCGCAACCAACGCCGGGTCGTGTCGAAAGCCCAGATCCTCGACCGCGTATGGAACTACGATTTCGGTGGCCGCTCGAGCGTCGTGGAGCTGTACATCTCGTACCTGCGTAAAAAGATCGATCAGGGCAAGGAACCGCTGATCCACACCGTCCGCGGCGTCGGCTACATGATCAAGGCGCCCACGTCGTGACACCGGCACGCGAAGGCGATGCCCCGGCCGCGCCGCCACGCGAGGACGTCCCGGCCGCGGTCCCTGTTCGGGACTGGCGGCATCGCTGGAGCCTGCAAGCACGCCTGATCGTCGCGATCGTCGGGATCGTCTCACTCATCCTCATCCTCATCGGAGTGGCAACCAGCACGCTGCTGCGCAGCATCCTGGAAGACAACCTGGACGCGAGCCTTCGTGATGCCGTCCAAAGCGTGCAGCTGGTCCCCGGGGCAAGTGCCGAGCAGATCTTGGATGCCGGGCGCCAGCCACCGGGATTCCTGTGGGTCATGAGCACCGGTGACGGCATCACGGGAGCCTATGTCACGGCCGATGAGGACGTCCGCGCGCTCACCGGCACCCAGATCCAGCAGTTGGTGACCTCGTCCACGACGGACTGGGGCACTGTCACCATCGATGGCCTCGGCACCTATCGGGTCGCTTTCGCGGGCCAGCCGGGAAGCCTGTTCGGAATCGCGGGGCTGCCGATCTCGGAAGTGACCGACACTGTCGCGCAGATTCTCACGACGGTGGCGCTCGTGACGGCGGGCGGCCTCGTGCTCCTGGGACTTGCCGTCACGGTCATCGTCCGCGCGAGCCTGCGTCCGCTACGGCTGGTCGCCGACACCGCGGAGCGGGTGGCGAGCGTACCGATGTCCGAGGGCGCCGTCTCGATCGCCGACCGGGTCCCGGCCGAAGAGACCGACGAACACACCGAGATCGGACGGGTGGGGCACGCGTTGAACACGCTGCTCGACCACGTGGATGCGTCGCTGGATGCCCGGCAACGCAACGAGGAACGGATGCGGCGCTTCGTCGCCGATGCGAGCCACGAACTGCGCACCCCGCTGGCGTCGATCCGCGGATACTCCGAACTGTCGCTGCGCGATCCCTCCTTAAGTGACACGACAGAGTCGGCGCTGACGCGGATCCAGGCGCAGTCGCTGCGCATGACGAGCCTTGTCGAAGACCTGCTGCTGCTGGCACGCCTGGACGAAGGTCAGGAGCTCGTCTACGGGTCGGTCGACCTCACGCGCATGGCCGTGGAGGCGCTCGGGGATGCCCAGGTGGCCGGGCCAGACCACCTCTGGCGACTCGAGGTCGACGAGGAGCCTGTGACGCTGCCCGGCGACGCCTCACGCCTCCAACAGGTCGTTGCCAACATCCTCGCCAACGCCCGCACCCACACGCCCGCCGGCACCGAGGTCACCCTCACGGTCGAGCGCGACGGCGAGGACGCGGTCGTCCACGTGCACGACAACGGCCCGGGCATCGATCCGACGATCGCCGACGAACTGTTCGAGCGCTTCTCGCGGGCTGACAGGTCGCGAGCCCGCCAGACCGGAGGAACCGGTCTGGGGTTGTCGATCGCCCGTGCGATCGTTCACGCACACCACGGTGAGATCTCGGTGCGTAGCAGCCCGGGCGACACGACGTTCACCGTCCGCCTGCCCATCAGGGTCGAGGCGGCCCCGATCAGTAGCCGCTGAACGCGTCCGTCGTCACCGACTTCGCCCGCTCCAGCGCCGGCGCAAGGTCGGCGATCAGCCGTGGCGGCCCTGAAATTGCCGCGTGACGGGTGTGCAGATCGGGGACGACCTCCAGCAGTCCCGCAGCATCCAACCGCACCCCACGCGCCCACTGCCAGTTATCGGGCAACGGGCCGGGATCATCGCGGGTGAACACCACGACGGGGACGCCGGACTGCGCGATGTCGTCACGGAAGGCGAGTTCCGCGGCCTCGGAGGCCACATAGACCAGGACGATGTCGCGCTGTTGACCGCTCGCGTGAAGGTGGCGCAGCTGCGACACGAACGGCGTGATGCCGATGCCGGCCGCCACCATGAGCAGCGGGGTCTCGACGCGGGACGGCAACACGAAGTCGCCCCAGATTCCGGTGACGGCCAGCGAAGCCCCGTCGCCGACCTCGGCAAGGGCGCGCTTGTACGAGCTGGGAGCGGGTCCGGTGCCGGCCGGGTATTCCCGGAACGCGATCCGGATGGTGGGCAGGTCCTCGGGAGCCGACGCGATGCTGAACTCCCGTCGGGTTCCCCGGGCATCGGGCCGGTGATGCGGGACGTCGAGTTCGAGGTACTGCCCGGGAAGGAAGTGAACGCGCCGCTTGGCGTTGAAGGTCAGCATCCGCACCGTCGGGGTGATCATCTGCCGGGACTGGAGGGTCAAGCGAACGGCGGCGCGCACCGAGAACGCGAACGCGACGAGGTTTCCCACCAGCAACGCGCGCTCCTGGCCGAGGGTGACCTCGCCGAGTGAGATCGGCCAGCCGGCGAGGACTCCGACGACACCGGCGACCAGGAACTGCTGCCAGCGGCGAGGAGGCAGCGTCAGGGGCTCCGAGAGCATGAAGATGCCGAGGAACAGGAACGGCGATGACCACAGCAGGGACCAGAACACCGTCCCCGGGTCGACAGCAAGCCCGGCCGACTGGTACTGGATCGTCGTCCGCACGAAACCGACGGCCACCGCGACCAGCAGGAACAGCGCAACGACACGGACCTTTTCGGTGCGCCAGAGCACGGCGAGTCCGAACAGCAGAACGGGGGCCGCGAGCACGGGCGTTCCCACCCACCACGCCGAGGCACCGAGCGCTGGCACCCAGATGCTCACGATCGTGAGAACTGCGGCTCCGACGGCCGCGGGGTTGAAGATGTGACGCCCCCGCCACGCGAGGACGTACTTGGATGCAGCCGCCACGGCGCCGGCCAGAGCGACACCGACCAGGGCCAGCGGGTCCAGAGACGGCCGAAGGATGAACAGCAGAATGAACGCCGTGATGACGGAGGACTCCAGGCGCAGCGACTGCCCGATGATCCGGTGGGCCACGATGTCGACGACGCCGCACGCGAGCGCGAGCACGACGAGCGTCGCCAACAGCTCGAGCGGTGTCGGCGCCACAAGCCCGAAGAACGAGACCCCGAACGCGACGACGGTCAGCGCGACCAACGCGAGGAACACCATGCGGTACATCGAGAACGTCCCGAGCACCGCGAAGACTCGATTCCACCCGGCCGTGAGAATTCCGATCATGTGAACAACTCTGCCTTACACCTCTGGGTCCCGAAGCCGGCCGACCACTCCACCCGACCAGCCGTCGTCATGCGCACCCACTCGACTCCCCACCGGTGAGCGAGTTCAGCGCCGCCCTCGAAGAACAGGGCGGTCGCGACGGCATCCGCCACCATCGCGCTCGCCGCGATCGCCCACGTGGCCGCGATCGTGCGCACCGGGGTGCCTGTCCGGGCGTCGAGGACGTGGTGCAGCCCCTCGCCCCAGGCACGCCGGTTGGTCGCTGACGCGCACAGCGCGGCGTCCGCGAGCTCGACGACGCCCACGATTCGCCGCGGATCATACGGATGCTCGAGGCCGACCCGCTCGGGTGCTGCGGAGGCACGGATATCGCCGCCCGCGTCGACAGTCAGACGTCCCGGTTTGCGCGACGCGAGCTCCTCGTACACGCGGTCCAAGAGTCGCCCCTTGCCGACCGCGCCGATGTCGATGAGGGCGGGCTCGGCGAGCTGGAGCAGCCCGTCACGGATGGACACCGTGCGACGCCAATCCCGCGGTGCGCTCACGACTCCGCGCGAGCGCAGCGAGTACGACCGGTCGTACCCGAGGGCTTCCAGGGATGCGCCCACCAGCGGGCTCACCGCGCCGGAGGTCGCGTCGTCGAGGTCCGCGTAGACGGCGAACATCGCCTCGGCGTCTACGGGAAGCGGCCGCGAACCCCCGAGTGCGGACAGCGCGGTCACCGTCGAGTCCTCCCGGAACCGAGACCACTCCCGATCGAAGGCGTCGATGAGCGCCGACACCGCGGCGCGATCGCTGTCGGTCAGTGCATCGACGGTATCGACGGTCCACTGGGTTCCGATCGCCTCGAAGCGCCACGCCGCGACATCATCTCTGTCGCCGCGCGCTCCGCCACTCATCGGGCCGGCACCCTCAGGACGCCGCTTCAGCCTTGATGAGCTCGAGAGCCTGCATGAAGCCGCCGCTGGTCAGCGAGGACCCCGCCACGCGGGTCACCGAGACCTCGTCGAGACTCTTTCCGACCACCTCATTGCTGATGCCGCCGATGAACTGCGACTGATACTGCTCCGATTCCCGCGCCTGCGGGTCTCCGGTGACCTCGACGTCGGTGACGACCTCATCGGCGATCGTGAGCGTCACCACGACGGTTTCGACCGACTCGGGCGTCGCGTACGACCCCTCGGCCGTGTAGGTCCCGTCGGCGTACCCGCCGGTCGCGGCGGAGCTCTCGTCGGTCGTTGCGGCATCCGACGTCGTCGCGGCATCCGGCTGCGACGCATCGGCCTCGGCCACCGCGTCGGTCGCCCCACACCCGGCGAGGGTGAGCGCTCCAGCGACTCCGACGAGGGCGACTCCCATGCGGATGGGGCGGGAGGGTGTGCGAGTCATGAGCGTTCCTTCCTGAGGGTCGTCACCGTCATCCTTGCGTCCATGCCTATGCATACGCTTTGAGCAGGCGCAGGTCGCGCGGGGGTGCCCAGGGGCTCAGGCCGCTCCGTCGAACATGCTCGTGACCGAACCGTCCTCGAAGACTTCGCGGATCGCCCGCGCCAGCAGGGGCGCGATCGGAAGAACCGTCAACGACTCCCAGCGCTTCCGGTCAGGGATCGGGATGGTGTCGGTCACGACCACCTCGTCGATCGAGGCATCCTGCAGCCGTTCGCTGGCCGGATCGCTGAAGACCGCGTGCGTGGCCGCCACGATGACGCGCTCGGCGCCGCTCTTCTTGAGCGCCTGGGCCGCCTTGACGATCGTCCCGCCGGTGTCGATCATGTCGTCGACGAGCAGACATACCCGCCCCGCGACTTCACCGACGATCTCGTTGACGGTGACCTGGTTGGCCACGTTCGGATCGCGCCGCTTGTGGATGATCGCCAGCGGCGCTCCCAGGCTGTCGGACCACGTGTCGGCAACCCGCACCCGGCCGGTGTCGGGCGACACGACGGTGAGCTTCGCACGGTCCTCGGGGGAGAGGTTCTGTTCGAAGTACTCCAGCAGCACCGGCTTGGCGAAGAGGTGATCGACCGGGCCGTCGAAGAACCCCTGGATCTGCGCGGCGTGCAGGTCGACGCTCATGACGCGGTCGGCACCGGCCGTCTTCAGGAGGTCGGCGACCAGGCGGGCGCTGATCGGCTCTCGGCCGCGACCCTTCTTGTCCTGCCGGGAGTAGGGGAAGTACGGGGCGACGACGGTGATGCGCTTCGCGGATGCCCGCTTTGCGGCATCCAGCATGATCAGCAGCTCCATGATCCACTCGTTGACCGGCGGACCGAACGACTGGATGAGGAACAGATCGCACCCGCGGATGGACACCTCGAAACGGGTCAGGATCTCCCCGGACGCGAAAGTCCGGTACTCCGTGGGGACCA
Source organism: Microbacterium sp. bgisy207 (assembly GCF_057706855.1). Taxonomy (NCBI): domain Bacteria; kingdom Bacillati; phylum Actinomycetota; class Actinomycetes; order Micrococcales; family Microbacteriaceae; genus Microbacterium; species Microbacterium sp. bgisy207. The sequence continues at coordinate 33,955 of NZ_JBYIPB010000016.1, read as the reverse complement.
GATCCGTGCCGAGGGCCGTCGCGACATCGTCCGCGAGACTCGGGTGGGAGCGACCGGACGCGACGACGAGGCGCTTCTTGGTCTTGGCGACAAGGCCAGGAGCGATGCCGCTTTCTCTGTCGAGATCAACCGTCTTGTTCTTGCTCGCCATCGTCCGCTTCCTGTGCGGACCGGGCCCGCGCGGCGACCTCGGCGGCGGCTGTTCCCGGTCTGTTGTTCTCGACCCACCCCTCGATGTTGCGCTGAGGGGCCACGCTCAGAGCCAGAGCGCCCGGGGGGACATCCTTGCGGATGACGGCACCGGCGCCGGTCTTCGCACCGTCTCCGATCCTAACGGGCGCGACGAAGACGTTGTGCGACCCGGAGTGGACCTCGTCACCGATCTCGGTGCGGTGTTTGGCGAGATCGTCGTAGTTCGCGGTGATCGCCCCCGCCCCGAGATTCACGCCGCGCCCGATCGTCGTGTCCCCGATGTAGGACAGGTGGGGGACCTTGCTGCGCTCGCCGATCGTGGAGTTCTTGACCTCCACGAAGGTTCCGACCTTGCTCTGCGCGGCCAGGGTCGCGCCGGGGCGGAGATAGGCGAAGGGTCCGACCGCGGCTCCCCGTCCGATCACGGCGAGCGTCGCATCCGTGCGGGTGACCGTCGCGTTCTCCCCCACCTCGCAGTCCACGAGTGACGTGTCAGGACCGATCGTTGCGCCGCGCTCGACCGTCGTCGCCCGAAGGATGTGGGTGTTGGGCAACACCGTGACGTCGGGCGCCAGAGTCGCCGTGACGTCGATCCAGGTCGTAGCGGGGTCGAGGATCGTGGCGCCCTCGAGCTGCCACCGGCGCACCGTCCGTGCGTTCAGGGCCCGCGCCGCCTCGGACAGCTGAACACGGTCGTTCACACCGAGCGCGTCCTGCGCCGCCGGAGCGTCGGAGGCCGCGACGGTCTGACCGGCAGCGCGGAGGATGCCGATCACATCCGTGAGGTACTTCTCCCCCTGCGCGTTCGCCGTGCCCACGGCGGCAAGGCTCGTGCGTAGTTCGGCGGCGCGGAAGACGTAGATCCCGGTGTTGATCTCGCGGACAGACAGCTCGTCGGCGGTGGCATCCTTCTGCTCCACGATGCGCTCGACGGCGCCGTCTGCGCCGCGGATGACGCGGCCATACCCGGTCGCGTCATCCAGCGTCGCGCACAGCAGTGTCGCGCACGCGGCGGCGGCGCGGTGGCTGGCCAGGAGGGATTCGACGACTCCGGCCTCGACCAACGGGACATCCCCGCTGAGCACGAGCACGTCGCCGTCGAATCCGTCCAGAGCGCCCAGGGCGAGCTCGACGGCGCGCCCGGTTCCCGGAATCTCGTCCTGGTCGACGATCTCGACGCCGGGAAGCAGGCCGCTCACGGCATCCGCGACGAGATCGCGCTCGTGTCGCACGACCACGACGGCCCGTGCCGGGGCCAGAGCCGACGCGGTGCGCAGCACATGACCGATGAGCGGAAGTCCACCGATCTGGTGCAAAACCTTGGGGGTCGCGGACTTCATCCGCGTGCCCTGTCCTGCCGCGAGGATCACGACGGCGATCGGTGTGGTGTGCTCAGCCATGCTCCGCCGCCAGGACTCGAACCTAGACCTCACAGCTCCAAAGGCTGTCGTGCTGCCATTACACCACGGCGGACCGGCGCGTACGCGGCCGCGCTCCAGTCTGCCAGAGGACGCGTCAGCCGGGATAACGGCCCGGCCTACCGGGATAATGGCGGAGTGCCTGCTGAATCCGACGAGGTCGACCGCATCGTCGAAGCGTGGACTGCGCAGCGTCCCGACCTGGACTTCTCCCCGCTCGAGGTCCTCTCGCGCGTCGATCGCCTCTCCCGCCATCTGGACCGGGCGCGTCGCGAAGCCTTCCGTCGCTCCGAACTCGAACCGTGGGAGTGGGATGTCCTGTCGGCGCTTCGGCGCGCGGGAGACCCGTTCCAACTCAGCCCGAAGCAGTTGCTGCAGCAGACGCTCGTCTCGTCCGGCACGATGACCAACCGCATCGACCGGCTCGTGGGTCGCCGACTCGTGCGGCGCGAGTCCGACCCGGGCGATGGACGGGGCATCCTCGTGACGCTCACCGCAGACGGCCGGACGCGCGTGGATGCCGCTATCACGCGCCTGGTGGATGCTGAGTCCGTCTTGCTCGAAAGCCTTTCCCGCGCTGACCGCGACCGCCTCGCAGCACTGCTGCGCAAACTCTCCCTGGGGTTCGATGTCTGAGACACAAGACCGATCCGGCCGCTGGCACGAGTGGTTCGACGTGCGCTTTCGCACGCCGGCCGCCGTGTACGGCCTCATCGTGTACTCGGCACTGCTGATGATCACCTCCGACCACTACAGCGATGTGACGGAGGTGGTGGTCGCGTCGGTCTCGACGCTCGTCGTGTTCTTCATCGCCCACGTCTTCGCGTACACCCTCGCCGACCACGGCGTGCACCCGCTGGGTCGTGCGACGCGCTACGCCATCACCCACTCCGCGGGGATGCTGTGGGCTGCCCTTCCACCCACCCTCGCGATGATCATCGCCGGCGTGGCGGGCTTGGATGCGGACGACGCGTCCAGCTACGCCCTGTGGGCGACGATGGCAGTGCTCGCCTTCCTCGGGTACGTCGCGTACTCGCGAACGGGAGCGGGTATCGCACTCCGAATCTTCGGCGCGATCGGAACGGCGCTGCTCGGGGCATTCGTGGCGATCCTCGAGTACGCCTTCCACTGAGCTGCCGAGGCCCGCTCCCCCGCGGCGCCGGCATGCCATGTCGTCTGCCCCGCGTAGCGTAGAGACATGATGAGCGACAGCCCACAGAGCTTCCACGACGCGCCACTGGACGCCGTGATGTCGGAGTCTCTCGCGCAGCAGGGCCTTTCCGTCAGCCGCGTCGACGACACGACGCGCATCCAGACCGATGCTTGGCTCTCCGCCGTCTCGCGCGGCTTCCTCGACGAGGACCCCGGCGAGACCCGGCGTCACGCGTTCTTCGAGCGCGCCGCGTACCGTCGCAAACTCGGCGTCTACGACGCCGCCGCGGCGCAGCCAGAGGTCCCCGTCGCCACCTTCGCGTCGTGGTCCACCGAGCTCACCGTCCCCGGCGGCACGGTCCCCGCCAGTGCGATCAGCTCGGTGACGGTCGCACCCACGCATCGTCGTCGCGGCATCCTGCGCTCCCTGATGGCCGGCGAGCTGCGCACCGCGGCCGCTCTCGGACTGCCCGTGGCGGTTCTCACCGTCAGCGAATCGACGATCTACCGGCGGTTCGGGTTCGGTGCCGCAGCGGCATCGGCGCATTGGGATCTCCGGGTGCGACGTGCCGCATGGAACGGGCCGCATGCTGCCGGTCGGGTGGACTTCGTGTCCCGTGAGCAGGCTCGCGATACCGCCGCGGTGCTCCACGAGCGCGTCCGCCTCGACTGCCCCGGCGAGATCGCCTTTCCTGGCGGTCACCTCGAGCGCGTCTTCGGCACCAGCGCGGATGCCGAGAAGCCCGAGCGCCTGCGCGCCGTGCAGTACCGCTCGCCGTCGGGAGAGACCGAAGGTGTCGCCGTCTACACCGTGACCGAGAACGTCGAGAGCTTCTCGGACTCCACCGTCGATGTCTCTCTGCTGCTGGCCGCCACCGACGACGCGTACGCGGGCCTGTGGCGTTTCTTCCTGGAAATGGACCTCATCGGGCGCCTGCGTGCGTCGGAGCTGGCCGTCGACGAACCGCTGTGGTGGATGATCGCCGACCAGCGGGCCGCCACGATCACCGTGTCGGATCATCAATACGTTCGCATCCTCGACGTTCCCGCCACGCTCGCGAGCCGCCGCTACGACATCGCCGATACGATCGCGCTCGAGGTGAGCGATCCGCTCGAGCTCGCCGGGGGCACGGTCGTGCTGGCGACGGATGCCGAGGGCGTCGCATCCGTCGAGAGGGTCGATGCCCCACCGGCAGGCGTGCCGCTCGTAAGGCTCGGCGTGGCCGATCTGTCTTCCCTGCTCCTGGGCGGGGTGTCGGCGGTGACGCTGGCGCGAGCTGGCCGGATCGAGACCGATCACCCCGCGCGCATCGCGCGGGTGTTCCAGACCGCTCACGCTCCGCGGCTGAGCTTCTGGTACTGACGCGCAGCTGCACCCCGCACGGCGCCTAGCCTGGAGGGGATGGCACATCTCCTGGGCGCCGAAGCGCTGCATCTTGAGTTCCCCACGAAAGTGGTCTTCGACTCCGTGACTCTCGGCATCGCCGAGGGCGACCGGATCGGCATCGTCGGTCGCAACGGCGACGGCAAGTCGAGCCTGCTCGCTATGATCGCCGGGCGCCTCGAACCCGACGCCGGGAAGGTGACCGTGCGTGGTGGAGTCCGGATCGGAGTCGTCGACCAGCAGGACACTCTCGATGACGACCAGACGGTGGGGCGGGCGATCGTCGGAGACCTCGACGAGCACGAGTGGGCCGGCGACGCCCGCATCCGTGATGTGCTCGCGGGCCTGGTGACAGACCTCGACTGGGACGCTCCGCTCTCGACACTGTCCGGGGGCCAGCGCCGCCGCGTCGCCCTCGCGGCAGTGCTGATCGGAGACTGGGACATCCTCATCCTCGACGAGCCCACCAACCACCTGGATGTCGAGGCGATCGCGTGGCTCGCGGGCCACCTCACGAAGCGGTGGGCCGCCAACGCCGGGGCGCTGCTGGTCGTCACGCACGACCGGTGGTTCCTCGACGAGGTGTGCACCCTGACCTGGGAGGTGCACGACCGGATCGTCGAACCGTTCGAGGGCGGCTACGCCGCCTACATCCTGCAGCGCGTCGAACGTGACCGCCAGGCGGCAGCCATCGAGGCCCGGCGCCAGAACCTCGCGCGCAAAGAGTTGGCGTGGCTGCGTCGCGGCGCGCCAGCCCGGACCTCGAAGCCGAAGTTCCGCATCGATGCCGCCAACGAACTCATCGCTGATGTCCCCGAGATCCGCGACCGCATCGCGCTCCAGTCGCTGGCCGTCACACGGCTGGGCAAGGACGTGGTCGATCTGCTCGATGTCTCCGTCGGCTTCGACGGCCGTGAGGTCCTCCGCGACATCGAATGGCGCATCGCGCCGGGCGAGAGGACGGGCATCCTCGGTGTCAACGGTGCGGGCAAGTCCACGCTCCTCGGACTGATCGACGGGAGCGTCTTGCCCAGCGGCGGCCGGGTCAAGCGCGGGAAGACGGTGCGGGTGGCGACCCTCACGCAGCGGCTCGACGAGCTGGAGGAGCACCTGGACGACCCCGTGCGTGTCGTGATCGGTCGACTGCGCACGAGCTACACGATCGGTGCGGGTTCCAAGGCGCAGGAGCTGACGCCCGGTCAACTGCTCGAGCGGCTCGGGTTCTCTTCCGCGCAGCTCTCGACACCGGTGCGCGACCTCTCAGGGGGTCAGAAGCGCCGTCTTCAGCTGCTGCTCATCCTGCTCGACCAGCCGAACGTGCTCATCCTCGATGAGCCGACGAACGACCTCGACACCGACATGCTCGCAGCGATGGAGGATCTGCTCGACTCGTGGCCGGGGACGCTCCTGGTCGTCTCGCACGACCGTTACTTTCTGGAGCGGGTCACGGATCAGCAATACGCCATCGTGCCGGGGACCGACGGCGCAGGACGGCTGCGTCATCTGCCCGGGGGCGTCGACGAGTACCTTCGGCTGCGCGAGGGCAGCAGACACTCGGACTCGCGAGCCGGCCAGGTGCGCGCCGAGCCGGCCCGACAGAACGACGATGCCGCACCTGCCCTCTCGGGCGCAGACCTGCGGGCAGCCCAGAAAGAGGTGAGCGCGATCGAGCGCAAGCTCGAGCGACTCACGCAGCGCACGGCGCAGATCCACGAGCGGATGGCCCTCCACGATCACAGCGACTACGACGGACTTGCTCGCCTGGGTGAGGAGCTCCGCGAGGTCGAAGCCGAGACCGCGGCCCTCGAGGAACGCTGGTTCGAGCTCACCGAACTATCGACCTGAGCCAGAACGGACGGGCACGCTCGTTCCTGACGTCCTTCCGGGTCGGATGCGCATTTGGCCCCGGTATACCCCAGGGGGTATAGTTACGGAAGCTTCTCCCCTCCGAAAGCTCTCCCTCCGAAAGCTCTCTCCTACGAAAGTGAGTGCCCATGCGCATCGTCATTGTGGGCGGCGTCGCCGCCGGCATGAGCGCCGCAGCCCGCGCCCGCCGTCACGACGAGTCCGCCGAGATCATCGTGCTCGAGCGCGGACCCGAGGTCTCGTTCGCCAACTGCGGCCTGCCGTACCACGTCGGCGGCGAGATCCCCCACGAGTCCTCTCTCCTGCTCCACACTCCCGAGACCCTGCGGGCCGCGCTCAACCTCGATGTGCGCACCGGTCACGACGTCACGGCGATCGACACGGCAACAAAGACCGTGACCGTCGCCTCGGCATCCGGTGTCGAGGACATGACCTACGACGCCCTCATCCTCGCTCCTGGCGCTGCCGCGATCCGTCCCCCGCTGCCGGGGTTGGACTCGCCCCGCGTACGGACGCTGCGCACCGTCTCGGATGCCGTCACGATCAAGAGCTGGGTCGACGAGGGCGCTCGGCGCGGCGTCGTGCTCGGCGCCGGCTTCATCGGACTCGAAGCCGCCGAAGCACTCCGCCACCGCGGCCTCGAGGTCGACGTCGTCGAACTCGCCCCGCATGTGCTGCCGCCGCTGGAGCGCGAGCTCGCAAGCGTCGTCACGACGCAGCTGACCAATCTCGGCATCCGTGTCCACGACGGTGTCGCCGCAGAGCGCGTCGACCATGGCGCCGATGAGGACGTGGTCGTGCTCGGCGACGGCACCCGCATCCCCGCCGATCTGATCGTGCTCTCGGTCGGCGTGCGCCCCGACACCGCCTTCGTCGAGGCCGCGGGGATCGAGACCGTGCGGGGTGCGATCGTCGTGGACGCGCACGGCCGCACGTCCGCACCGGATGTCTGGGCTGCCGGCGACGCCGCCATGAGCACGGATGCCGTCACCGGCGTCCAGCGCCCCGTGCCGCTTGCCGGACCCGCCAACCGCGCCGGGCGTCTGATCGCCGACGACATCTTCGGCATGACCGGAGCCCGCGCGATCCCCGAGCCGGTCGGCACGGCGATCGTGCGGGTGGGCGAGATCACGGCAGCCATGACCGGCGCCAACCGCGCCGCCCTGGATGCCGCGGGCATCGCATACACGACCCTTCACCTTCACCCGATGCAGCACGCCGGCTACTTCCCGGGGGCTGCCACGGTGCACCTGATCGTCCACGTCGCGGACGACGACGGCCGAGTGCTGGGCGCGCAGGCCGTCGGATACGAGGGCATCGACAAGCGCATCGACGTGCTGGCCACGGCCATCCGCGCCGGGCTGCCTGCGACCGATCTCATGGACCTCGACCTCGCCTACTCGCCGCCGTATGGCCAGGCCAAGGACCCGGTGAACCTCGTGGGCATGGTCGCCGAGAACGTGCAGAACGGACGCTTGAAGCTCTGGTACGCCGACGAGCTCGACCGGATGCGCGAGAACGCGCTGATCCTCGATGTCCGCACACCGCGCGAGTTCGCGTCCGGACACATCGAGGGCTCCCTCAACATCCCGCACACCGAGCTGCGCGAGCGGATCGACGAGGTCCGTGAGGCGGCCCAGGGCCGGCCGGTGGCGGCACTGTGCGCGGCGGGAGTCCGCTCGAACATCGCTTACCGCATCCTGGTCGGCAACGGATTCGACGCCGCATCCCTGTCGGGCGGGATCCAGACCCTCCGCCAGTGGTGGGGCACAGAAGCCGCCGACATCCTTGTCAGAGAGAAGGTCACCGCATGATGATCACCGGCACCCCCGAAGAGCAGGCAGCTGTCCGTAAGCGCATCACCAACCGCCTCAAGCGCGCGCAGGGGCAGCTGAACGCCGTGATCGCCTCGGTCGAGGCCGGCGACACCTGCCGCGACATCGTGACGCAGCTCTCCGCCGTCACCAGCGCCCTCGACCGGGCGGGCTTCGCGATCATCTCTGCCGCAATGCGGGACTGCCTCGCCGACCCCGAGGGAGCCGCGGAGGCCGAGGGGCTGACCCAGGAGGAGCTCGAGAAGCTCTTCCTGTCGCTGGCCTGAGCCGCCACCGCTCCCCACCCCTTGTTCGGTCCGCGCGCTGCCCGGGCCGCTGATCGGCGCGCCCGCGAACGGGTTACCGCCAGAGAAGGAGATACCGATGTGCTACCAGACGACCTGCCGAAAGTGCGGCAAAGTCACGTGGGGCGGATGCGGCCAGCACGTGCAGCAGGCCCTCGCCGGCGTCCCGAAGTCCCAGCGTTGCGCGGGCCACGAGAACGAACCGTCGAAGGGTTTCTTCGCGAGCCTGTTCGGCCGCTGATCGCAGTCACGCGCAGCGCCCTCCGTCGGATCCTCTGACGAAGGGCGCTGCGCGTTGTCGGGGCGTCAGGCGAGGCCGTTCTCCTGCAGCCACTGCGACGCGATATCGGCGGGCGACATCTGATCGACCGTGCTCTGCACGTTCAGCGCCACCAGGCCCTCGGGAGTCAGGGCGGCACTGACGGCGTTGATGACGTCGGCGATCTCGTCGGCGACGTCCGCGTTCACGACCGGGACGACGTTCGAGGCGAGGAAGAGACCCTCGGGGTCCTCGAGCACGACCAGGCCCGCCGTCTGGATGCGCGGGTCGGCGGTGTAGATGTTCGCGAGGTTGATCGTTCCCGCTTCGAGGTCCTCGAACGTGGTGTCACCGGTCGCCGAGAATCCGACGTCGATGCCGTACACCTCGGCGAGGCCGGTCGGCCCGTAGGGGCGCTCGGCGAGCTCGGGCGGGCCGCCGAGCGTGAGCGGCACCGTCACATCTGCCAGATCGGCGATCGAGACCAGGCCGTATTCATCGGCAAAGGCGGAGGTCACGGTGTACGAGTCCTGGTCGGTCGCGGTGGACTGATCGAGCACGACAAGACCCTCGGGAAGGGCGTCCGGCAATGCCGCGTAGACCTGGTCAGCCGTGCGAGCGGTCGTCTCAGGGTCGAAGTACTGCAGAAGGTTGCCGGTGTACTCGGGGAAGAGCGTGACCTCGCCGCTCTCCAGCGCGGGAATGTAGGCGTCCCGCTGCCCGATGTTGAACTGACGCTCGACGTCGAAACCGGCGTTCTCGAGTGCCTGTGCGTAGATCTCGGCGATGATCTCGTTGGAGTAATACGCCTGCGAACCGACGACGATCGTGTCGGGCGCGGCGTCGCCGCTGCCGTCGGTGGGCTCATCGAGCGGGTTGCCCGACGCGCAGCCGGCCAACAGCAGCGCGGCGGCGCCGGCGAGCGCGGCGGCGCGGAGGGTGCGTGTGGTGGTCATGGTGCCTCTTTCTCTTTCTGGTGGTGCGGGCTCTGTGTGCGGGATCGGATCGGTGTGGTGGATCGGTGTGGTGGATCAGCTTGATGCGGCGAGGGACAGGTCGGCACGGCGGGAGCGGGATCGGCGTGGAACCGGGGGCGGGCGCACGCCGCGCGGCACGACGCCGCGCTGCGCGAGGGCCAGCAGCCCATCAAGAATCAGGGCGAGCGCGGCGACCAGGACCGCGCCGGCGAGGACCTGGTCGAATCGGCCCAGCGGGATGCCCTGAATGATCGGCCAGCCCAGGCCGCCGAGGTTCACGTAAGCGGCGATCGTCACGGTCGCGACGACCTGGAGGGTGGCGGTGCGAAACCCCCCCATCAGAAGCGGCAGGCCGAGGGGGACCTCGACACGCCACAGCACCTGCCAGCGGGTCATCCCGACGGCACGGGCCGCATCGATCGTCGCGCGGTCGATCGCCTGGATGCCGGTATATGCGCCCGCCAAGAGGGAAGGGATCGCCAGCAGGACGAACGTGATGATCGCCGCCTCAGGGCGGCGCGTGACGCCCAGAACCAGAACGAGAAGGATGAGGAGACCGAACGAGGGAATCGCTCGCGCCGCGCCCGAGATCGCCACTGCGATCTCCCTACCCTTCCCGGTGTGTCCGATCGCCCACCCGAGAGGGACGGCGATGAGCGTCGCGATGCCGACCGAGGCGAAGGTGTAGCCCAGCTGCTGGACGAAGAGGATCGGGAGACTGTAGGGGCCGGTCCACTGCTCTGGCGCAACGATCCAGAGCCACGCATCGATGATGAGATTCATGCGCTCGCTCCTACCGACACCGCCGGCGCGGCAGCGCGCGACTGGATGCGGCTCCGGCGAGTCCACGGCATGAGCATCCGTCCCGCGACGACGAGGACGAGGTCGATCAGGAGCGCGAGGATGACCACAGCGATGATCCCCGCGAGCACCTCAGGGATGATGCGCCGCTGCAGACCGTTCGTGAACAGGTAGCCGAGATTCGTGACGCCGACGAGGATGCCGACGGTGGCCAGCGAGATCGTGCTGACGGAGGTCACGCGAAGTCCGGCGAGGATGACGGGTCCGGCCAGCGGGAGTTCGACCCGGAAGAACCGGCCCGCCCCGGAGAAGCCCATCGCCGTCGATGCCCCGCGCACGCCCTCGTCGACCGAGTCGAGGCCATCGACGACCGAGCGCACGAGGATCGCGATCGCATAGAGGGTGAGCGCGATGATGAGGTTCGCGTCGCTGAGTGCGCTGTACCCGAACACGGTCGGGAGAAGGATCAGGAGGGCAAGCGACGGGATGGTGTACAGCATCCCCGTGACCGTGATCACCCAGCCCCGCAGCAGCCCGAAGCGCCACGCGAGGTAACCCAGCGGAATCGACAGGACGAACCCCAGCACGATCGCAATGACGCACTGACGCAGATGCTCCACCGAGAGTTGAGCGATCAGCCCGAGGTTGTCGAGGATCCAACTCACGGCGAGCTGCCCCCCGCTAGCCGAGCCACTCCGCCGTCCGCCTCGCCTCCGGGAGGCTGCACGGGCTCGTCGAGCATGCCCTGGGTCCGGCCCGTGCCATCGATCACCGCCGTGCCGGTCGCGGTCTTCTTCAGGTGCAGCGACCGTTTGCCGTGGTCGACTCCCACGAACGAGGCGACGAACTCGGATGCCGGGTTCTCGAGGATCTCGCTGGGAGAACCGACCTGCGCGATGTGCGCGCCCTTCTCGAGGATGACGACCTGGTCTCCGAGCAGGAAGGCCTCATCGATGTCGTGCGTGACGAAGACGATCGTCTTGTCGACCTCGTCCTGCAGACGCAGCAGTTCCTGCTGAAGTTCCGCGCGCACGATCGGGTCCACCGCGCCGAAGGGCTCATCCATCAGCAGGATGTTGGGGTCTGCCGCCAGCCCTCGCGCCACCCCGACACGCTGCTGTTGACCGCCCGAGAGCTGGCTGGGATAGCGCTTGGCGAAGGATCGGTCAAGCCCCACGGTGTCCATGAGCTCGAGGCCTCGTGCGCGTGCCGCAGCACGCGAGACGCCCTGCAGCACCGGCACCGTGGCGATGTTGTCGATCACGGTGTAGTGCGGCAGAAGCCCGGAGTTCTGCATGACGTACCCGATGCCACGGCGAAGCTTCACGGGGTCAGCGTCGGCGATGTCCTCGCCGTCGATCGTCACGGCACCGGCCGACGGCTCCACCATCCGGTTGATCATGCGCAACAGAGTCGTCTTGCCGCATCCTGACGAACCGACGAAGACCGTCGTCTTGTGCGCGGGCAGCGTGAGACTGAACCCGTCGACGGCCCGGGTTCCGTCGGGAAACTGTTTCGTGACGTCGTCGAAGATGATCACGGCGCACCGGGTCAGTCGATGACCGACACGTCCTTCCCGAAGGCGACGTAGCCCGAGAAGTCGGTACCCACGCGCTCGAACGCGCTCGGGTAGGGAGTCGGGTATGCCCATGCCCCGTCCGAGTGCGTGACGCCGTCCGCGACGATGTCGTAGTACTGGCACACGCCCTTCCACGGGCAGGTGTAGGGAGTGGGGCTCTCGACGAGCGCACCGTCAACGATGCTGCTCGGCGGAAAGTACCAGTTCCCCTCGATCGAGACGAGCTCATCGCGAGACGCTTCCGCGATGACGACATTGTCGATGACAGCCTTCATGGTTCTCCGTTCGTCGGGGACGGCCGATGCGGCTTCGAATCACGCTACCGGAGGCCGGGGACACTGCGGGCGGTTATGACCGACGCAGAGGCCGTCAGCGTCGGCGACTGCGCACACGGCGCATCAGATCAGCCGCGCGCCGGGCACGGGACCGTGGACGTGGAGAGCCGTATAGCCTGCAGCCGAGAGCGTCACCTGCAGTTCCAGGGCGGACTCGAGATCCTCCGACAAGAACGCGACGGTCGGACCCGACCCCGACACGAGCCCGGCCAGCGCGCCCGAACGATCGCCGAGATCGAGCACTCCGCGCAGATCGGGCCGGAGCGAGAGCGCCGCCTCCTGGAGGTCGTTGTGCAGGTGGCCCGCCAGGGCGTGCGCATCGCCGGCACGAAGGGCGTGCAGCACACCGGGAGCGACCAGCGGATCGGCGTCATCCTGGCTCCTCCCCGTACGCCCGGACAGCCGGATGGCCCCGGTGGACGGGTGGCCGCTCATCGCCGCGCCGGAGCGGAGCCGGTCGAGCTCCCGGTACACGGCAGGAGTCGACAGGCCCCCGTTCGAAAGGACGATGACCCACTCGAAACGGCCGGTGGCCAGCGCCGGACTCAGCCGGTCGCCACGCCCGAGTCCCACGGCCGTTCCGCCCATCAAAGCGAAAGGGACATCGGCGCCCAGGCGAGCGGCGAGCCGGTGCAACTCCGCAGAGCCGACCTCCGTGCCCCACAGCGCGTCACAGGCGACCAGCACGGCCGCAGCGTCCGCAGAGCCACCGCCCATTCCCCCCGCGACCGGAACGTGTTTGTCGACCGTGAGGTGAACGCCGCCGTCGAACCCCGTGTGCTGAGCGAGGATACGGGCAGCCCGCAGCGCGAGGTTTCGATCGTCGACCGGGACTGCTGACACGTCCACGGATCCGGTCACGTCGAGCCGGAAGTCGTCGGCTGCCACCGCCCAGACGTCTTCGAACAGCGAGACCGCCTGGTAGGCGGATGCGACGGCATGGTAGCCGTCGTCCAAGAGCGGACCGACTTCGAAGAAGACGTTGAGCTTTCCCGGCGCCCGCACCCGGACGCCGTCGGAGCGAAGCGGTGCGGTCACGATGCCGAGGCATCCGCCCAGATCAGACCCGACGGCGACAGGTCGATGCCGTCGGTGAGAGTGTCGATCTGCTCGATCTCCTCGGTGTCGAACGCGGGACCCTCGAGCGCGGCGAGGTTCTCGTCGAGTTGGGCCGGGCGCGAGGCGCCGATGAGGGCGGAGGTGACCACCGGGTCACGCAACACCCACTGGATCGCCATCTGGGCAAGGCTCTGGCCGCGCTGACGCGCGATCTCGTTCAGACCCGCCAGAATCGTGCGACCCCGGTCGGACACCCTGTCCGCGGGAACCGAGTTGCGGTTCTGTGCGCGATCGGCCGCGCCGCCGTGGAGATACTTGTCGGTGAGCAGGCCCTGCGCGAGAGGCGTGAAGGCGATCGCGCCGAGTCCCTCCTGACGCAGCACACCGGTCAGGCCGTCTTCGACCCAGCGGTTGAGCATCGAGTACGACGGCTGGTGGATCACGAGCGGGGTGCCGAGGCTGCGGGCCACGGCGACGGCGACGGCCGTCTGCTCCGCCGAGTACGAGGAGATCCCCACGTACAGGGCCTTGCCCTGGCGGACGAGGGTGTCCAGGGCGCCGATGGTCTCCTCGACCGGGGTGACCGGATCCATCCGGTGCGAGTAGAAGATGTCGACGTACTCGAGGCCCATCCGCTGCAGGGACTGCTCCGCGCTCGCGAGGATGTACTTGCGCGACGCGTAATCACCGTAGGGACCGGGCCACATGTCGTACCCGGCCTTGGACGAGATGATCAGCTCATCCCGGTACCGTCCGAAGTCCTCCCGCATCATCCGGCCGAAGTTCGTCTCGGCCGAGCCATAGGGCGGCCCGTAGTTGTTCGCGAGATCGAAGTGGGTGATCCCGGAGTCGAACGCGTGTCGCAGCAGCGCGCGCTGGTTGTCGAACGGGATGTTGTCGCCGAAGTTCCACCAGAGCCCGAGCGAGACCGGAGGGAGGTAGAGCCCCGAGGTGCCGACTTGCCGGTACTCTGTGGCGCCGTAGCGGCTCTCGGATGCCGAATAGGGTCGATGAAGGTCGTATCGGCTGCGCGAGAATCGCTGCTCGTCGGTCATGCTTCGAGGCTAGCGCGGCTCCGGGGAGTGTGCTCTGGCGATGCGAAGGAACTCCGCAGCCGTCAACTCCTCCCCCCGCGCCGTCGGGGCGATCCCGGCTCGCTCCAGCGCGGCGGATGCCTGGGCAGCCGACCCGCCGAGAACGCCAGCGAGCGCCTGGCGCAGCATCTTGCGCCGTTGCTGAAAGGCCGCGTCGATGATGCGGAAGGTGAGCGCGCGCTCGGTCTCCGACCCGAGCGGGTCGGTCCGCTGGAAGCCGACGAGGACGCTGTCGACGTTCGGAACCGGCCAGAACACCTGGCGCGACACAGTCCCTGCCAGTCGCCACGTGCCCCACCACGCTGCTTTCGCGCTCGGCGCTCCGTACACCTTGGACCCGGGTAGGGCCGCCAACCGCTCACCCACCTCCGCCTGCACCATCACGACACCCCGAACGATCGAACGGAACGTTTCGAGGAAGTGCAGGAGCACCGGCACGGAGACGTTGTAGGGCAGGTTGGCCACGAGCACCTCGGGCTCACCCGGAAGCTGTACCACCCGAAGCGCGTCCTCGTCGATGACCCGCAGCGCGCCCTGGGGAACCCCATGAGCGGATGCCGTGGCAGGAAGCCGCTCTGCGAGCCTGTGGTCGATTTCGACGGCCGTCACCTCGGCTCCGGTCTCGAGGATCGCCAGAGTCAGGGAGCCAAGGCCCGGGCCGACTTCCACGACGTGCTCGCCGGCCTGCACGCCGGCGAGGTGCACGATCTTGCGCACCGTGTTGGCGTCGACGACAAAGTTCTGTCCGAGCTTCTTGGTCGGGGTCACGCCGAGGTCGGCAGCCAGCGCCCGCACTTCCGCGGCGCCCAGGAGGGTGACGGGCATGCGTTCACTGTAGTTGGCCGGCGCAACGACGTCGCGAAACCCGACCGAGCGAATCCGTCACGCGACGCCATCGCGGGAGTACGGTGAGTCGCGTGACATCCTCTTCTGACGCGCTCCCCACGGGGACGTTCTCCCTCAACAGCACCTATGGCCGCCGCGCCATCGGCCTGTCCATCGCCGCTGCCGTCGGTGGATTCCTGTTCGGCTTCGACTCGTCGGTGGTCAATGGCGCCGTCGAGTCGATCCAGGCCGATTTCGCCCTGAACGACTTCGTGACCGGCTTCATCGTCGCCGTCGCCCTGCTGGGGTGCGCCGTCGGCGCGCTCACCGCGGGCAACCTCGCGGACAGATGGGGCCGCCTGAAGGTCATGTTCCTCGGCGCGGTGATGTTCTTCGTCAGCGCGATCGGTACCGGCCTCGCCTTCTCGGTGTGGGACCTCGGTCTGTGGCGCATCGTCGGCGGCATCGGCATCGGCATCGCCTCGGTGGTCGCCCCCGCCTACATCGCCGAAGTGGCACCCCGGCAGATCCGCGGCGGGCTCGCCTCCCTGCAGCAACTCGCGATCACGATCGGTATCTTCGCGGCGCTCCTGTCGGATGCTCTGCTCGAAGGCATCGCCGGCGGTGCCGACAACGTGCTCTGGCTCGGCCTGGAGGCGTGGCGCTGGATGTTCCTGGTGGCGGTGGTTCCCGCGGCGGTGTACGGCATCCTGTCGTTCACGGTGCCGGAGTCACCGCGCTACCTGATCAGCAAGGGGCGCAACGATGAGGCCCGTGCGATCTTCGCCCGCCTGGTCCCGCCCGTCGATCTCGACAAGACGATGAACGAGCTCATCACGGCGATCGAGACCGACAAGAAGAACGCCGGGGTGTCGATCCGGGGCAGGGCGCTGGGTCTGCAGCCGATCGTCTGGATCGGCATCATCCTGTCGGTGTTCCAACAGTTCGTCGGCATCAACGTGATCTTCTACTACTCGACGAGCCTGTGGAACTCGGTCGGCATGACCAACGCGCCACTGATCAGCGTCTTCACCAGCGTCACGAACGTGCTCGTCACATTGATCGCGATCTTCCTGGTCGACCGGGTCGGCCGAAAGCCCATCCTCTTGACGGGTTCCGTGCTCATGGCACTGTCACTCGGCACGATGGCACTGGCCTTCTCGTTCGCCACCGGTACCGGTAAAGACGTTCACCTCGACGGCGCGTGGGGCCCCATCGCTTTGGTCGCGGCAAACCTCTTCGTCATCGGATTCGGCGCCTCGTGGGGACCGCTGGTGTGGGTGCTTCTGGGCGAGATCTTCCCGAGCCGCATCCGCGGCAAGGCCCTCGGTGTCGCGGCCGGAGCGCAGTGGATCGCGAACTTCCTCATCACCATGACCTTCCCGGTGATGTCGACGTGGTCGCTCCCGCTGACGTACGGGATGTATGCCACGTTCGCCGCGCTGTCGTTCTTCTTCGTCTGGCTGCGCATTCCCGAGACCAAGGGCATGGAGCTCGAACAGACCGAGACGCTCTTCACCCGCCCGAAGGCCAAGGCCAAGGCCTGACCACCCCGGCCCGACGCCACACCGCGAAGCAGCCCGTTTTCGTTCAGACAGCCCGCATTGCGGGCTGGTTCGGCGGGAACGGGCTGCTTCGCGGAAGAGGCAGGACTGGTGTGCGGGGTCAGGCGCGGGGTCAGGCGCGGGCGGATGCGGCGGCGCGCGCCGCGGCGGGAAGGGCCGCCGCGATCCGCTCCAGCGCAGTATCGTCGTGCGCGGCGGTGAGGAACCACGCCTCGAACGCGGATGGGGGCAGCGACACCCCCGCCTCGAGCATCGCGTGGAAGAACGCGCGGTACCGGAAGGTCTCCTGCCGCACCGCGGTCTCGTAGTCGTCGACGCCGCCCGCAACCTCCTGGCCCCAGAAGACGCTGAAGAGGTTGCCCGCGCGCTGGATCACGTGCGCAACACCGGCCCCCGTGAGGGCGTCGGAAACCGCTGCGGACAGCTGGGCTGACGCACGGTCGAGCCTGGCATAGACCTCGGCATCCGCGCGGCGCAGCGTCTCCAGGCCCGCAGCGACCGCGACGGGGTTCCCCGAGAGCGTCCCGGCCTGATAGACGGGGCCAAGCGGCGCGAGCAGGTCCATGACGTCTGCGCGGCCAGCGACGGCAGCGACCGGAAGGCCTCCACCGACGACCTTGCCGAAGGTGAACAGGTCGGGTGTGTAGCGCTCCCCCGCGGCATCCTGCAGACCCCAGAATCCCGCTGGTCCCACGCGAAAGCCCGTGAGGACCTCGTCGACGATCAGCAACGCGCCCTGCTCACGGCAGGTCTGCGCGAGCAGGGCGTTGAACCCCGGATGCGGAGAAACGACACCCATGTTCGCCGCAGCAGCCTCGGTGATGACAGCCGCGATCTGCCCCGGGTGCTGCGCGAACACCTCGGCCAGCGCGCCCGGATCGTTGTAGGGAATCACCACGGTGTGCGCGGCGATCGAGGCAGGAACACCCGCGGACCCGGGCAGCGCGAGAGTCGCCAGCCCCGAACCTGCCTGCGCGAGAAGCCCGTCGGAGTGACCATGGTAGTGACCCGAGAACTTCACGACGAGGTCACGCCCGGTGTACCCGCGTGCCAGGCGAACCGCCGTCATCGTCGCCTCGGTCCCGGTCGAGACCAGCCGCACACGCTCCACCGCCCCCACGCGGGCTGCGATCAGCTCCGCGAGGTCGGTTTCTGCGGGGGTGCTGGCACCGAACGAGAGTCCTCGGGCTGCCGCTGCCTGCACGGCCTCGACGACGGCCGGGTGAGCATGGCCGAGAATGGCAGGCCCCCAGCTGGCGACGAGATCCACGTACTCGCGACCGTCGGCATCCGTGACCATCGGGCCGCGCGCGCTGACGAAGAACCGCGGGGTTCCCCCGACGGACCCGAAGGCGCGTACCGGGGAGTTCACGCCGCCGGGCATGGCGTGACGGGCACGGGCGAACAGCGCCTCGTTGTTCGAGGACATCGCGGTCTCGCTCATGCCTGAACCTCCGTTCCGAGAGCGCGTGCGCCCTCTCGCAGACGTGCGGCGATCTCGAGGGCCCAGTAGGTGAGGATCGCGGCGGCTCCCGCGCGACGGATGCCGAGCACCGACTCCATGATCGCGCGGTCCCGATCGATCGCTCCGGCGGCGGCAGCGGCCTCGATCATGGCGTACTCCCCCGAGACCTGGTAGGCCCAGACGGGGACCGGCGAGCGCTGCGCGACCGCGGCGAGGACGTCGAGATAGGGACCCGCGGGTTTGACCATGACGATGTCTGCGCCCTCTCGGATGTCGAGGTCCGCTTCCAGGACGCCCTCGCGGGCGTTCGCGGGATCGAGCTGATACGTCGTCCGGTCGCCGACGAGCGTCGACTCGACCGCGTCGCGGAAAGGCCCGTAGAAGGCGGATGCGTACTTCGCCGAGTAGGCCAGAAGAACGACGTCCGTGCGACCTGCAGCATCCAGTGCGCCGCGGACGGCAGCGACCTGGCCGTCCATCATGCCCGACAGTCCGAGGATCTGGGCGCCCGCATCGGCCTGCGCGATGGCCATCGCCGCGTACCGTTCGAGCGTCGCGTCATTGTCGACAGCGCCCCGGCCGTCGAGCACGCCGCAGTGCCCGTGGTCGGTGAACTCGTCCAGGCATAGGTCGGCCTGGACGGTGAGCCGTCCGGCTGACGCGTCGGCGGCGACCCGGATCGCACGGTTGAGGATGCCGTCGGGTCTTGTTGCACCGGATCCGACGGCATCCCGGTGCAGCGGGACGCCGAACAGCATGATGCCGCCGATCCCGGCATCCGCGGCGGCCTGCACCACGGCGGGGAGCGTCGCAAGCGTCTCCTGCCGCACCCCGGGTATCGACGCGATCTGCTGGGGCTCGTCGCGCTCGGTCACGAAGACCGGAAGCACGAGAGCGGATGCGGACAGCGTGTGCTCCGCGACGAGCCGGCGCATCGCGGGACTCTGCCGCAGTCGGCGCGGGCGGTGGGTGGGGAACGTGCTCATGAAGGCAACTCCGTGGTCGGTTCGACGGCAGGGATCACGTCGGCGGAAGGGCATGGATGAGGGACTCGATGCTCTGATCGGGGGCGGTCACGGTGACCGGCAGTCCACGACGCTCGGCATCCCGCGTTGTTCCGGGGCCGAGTGAGGCAAGCACGGTACCCGCGGGGAGCGCGCCGACCTGCTCGGCGAGTTCGCGGGCGACGCTCGTGGAGGTCACAAGGACCGTGTCGATGTCGCCCACGCGCACCGCATGCAGCACGTCAGGGGCCAGGTCGACACCGACGGTGCGGTAGGCGATGCACACCTCGAGGTCGTATCCGCGCACCTCGAGTTCGTCGCTGACGACGGCCATCGCAAGATCCGAGCGCAGCACGAGACAGCGGCCCACCCGGTCGGGATCGTGGAGCGCGCACCACTGGCGGATCATCGTCGAGGCCGACGAGCGCCCCGCCGGCACGAAGTCCACGTCGTATCCGGCCTCGGTTACGGCGCGCGCCGTCGCCCGGCCGACCGCAGCGATATGCGTTCCGGCGGGCACCTTCACGCCGGCGGCGACGAGTTGTTCGACGCTGGCCGCGCTCGTGAGGAACACCCAGTCGTAGGCGCCGTCCGCGAGAGCGGCGAAGACCCGGTCTCGCGCCGCCACGTCCCGCGGCTCGCGGGTCTGGATCAGCGGCGCGATCACGGGCGCAGCTCCCCGTTCACGCAGCAGGCGGGCCACGCGCTCACCCCATGCCCCACCGCGAGGAACGAGCACGCGCCGCCCCGCCAATGGCCCGGGGGCGGTGTCTGTGCTCACGACGGCATCCCGCCCTCCGTCGGCGTGTGGGCGTCTCCCGCGGACTCGGGATCGGTGATCGCGCGATTCTCGGCATCCAGATCGTCGACACCGCGCGCGCGCAACTCGGCGACCACGCGTGCGGCGATGCCCTTGCGGCCCGCCGGCTCGGAAACGAGCGCCACCGGCACCGTCTGCTCGACACGGATGCTACGCCCCCCGTCGCTCCGGTACACCTGTGCGATCAGGGCAAGCGTGTCACCGTCTTCCCGAGCGGAGATGCCGACGGGCGCCGCGCACCCGGCCTCGAGTTCGGCGAGGACTGCTCGTTCGACCAGCGCGGTCAGTTCTGCGCGCGGGTCGTTCAGGGAGCGCAGCTGAGCGCCGAGATCCGTGCCGACATCGGCCGTGCGCATCTCCACGGCAAGGGCTCCCTGGCCGGCCGAGGTCGGCCACTGGTCGAGGTCGAAGGCCTCACGGATCTCGGCGTCCCGGGAGATCCGCCGAAGACCGGCCTCGGCCAGCACGATCGCGTCGTACTCGCCCTCCGCGACCTTGCGCAGCCGCGTATCGACGTTCCCGCGTATGTCGGCCACGACGAGGTCGGGACGTCGGCTGAGGACCTGCGCGGCGCGGCGGGGCGAACCCGTTCCCACGCGCGCTCCCGGTGCGAGCGCGTCGAGCCCGACCGCTTCCCGCGTGCACAGCGCGTCGCGAGCGCTCTCTCGCCCCGGAACGGCGATCAGGGTGATCGCGGGGTAGGGCGCGTTCGGCAGGTCCTTGAGCGAATGGACGACGATGTCGCACTCCCCCGCCAGCAGCGCCTCGCGCAGCGCGGTGGCGAACACACCGGTGCCACCGAGCGAGACCAGGGACCCGGTCGCCGTGTCACCGTGGGTCGTGACGGGCACGAGCTCGACGGGCGTCCCCGTGGCGGCGGTCAGCATGCGCGCCACCGTGCCGGACTGGGTCATCGCGAGGGTGCTGCCGCGGGTTCCCAACCGTACCGACGCCGTCACGGCTGCAGCCCCGCGAGCGCAGGCCGGAAGCCGAGGCGGGCATTCTCGCAGCATCCGGGGCGGCACACGTCGAACCAGGGGCCGAGGGAGGTCGCGCGCACGCGCTCGAAGGCCGGTGTCCCCTCGAGGCGCTCGCGGACCAGATCGACCAGTCCGGCGACGTAGATCGGCGAGATCCCCGGCGTCGCCGTGCGGACGGGGACGAGCCCGACCTCGCGCGCAGTCTCGACCGCTTCGGTGTCGAGATCCCACATGACCTCCATGTGGTCGCTCAAGAACCCGAGGGGCACGATGAGCACGGCCCGTCGGCCCTTCGCGGGCAGCTCGCGGATCGCATCGTTGACGTCGGGTTCGAGCCACGGCACCGAGGGCGGTCCCGACCGGCTCTGATAGACCAGCTGCCACGAACTGTCGATGCCGAGTCGGCGCACGATCTCCTCGGCGACGGCGGTGTGCTGCGCGGCGTACGCGCCGCCCTCTCCGAAGTCACGGTCCCGGGGGCCGGAGCGGTCGGCGTCGGCGACGGGGATGGAGTGGGTGGAGAACAGAATCTCGATGTCGGAGGCGTCCTCTATCCCCTGTGCGCGCAGGTGGCCGAGTCCGTCGCGGATCCCGTCGACGAAGGAATCCACGAACCCGGGGTGATCGAAGAACTGGCCGACCTTGTCGATCTGGAGCTGCTCACCCAGCCCCGTCGCCTCGAGGGCATCCGCGAGATCCTCGCGGTACTGGCGGCACGATGAATACGAGCTGTACGCGCTGGTCGCCAGCGCGAGAACGCGGCGATGTCCGTCGGCGTGCAACTGCTGCACCGCATCGGCCACGTACGGCATCCAGTTGCGGTTGCCCCAGTACACCGGCAGATCGATGTCGCGGCGCGCGAGTTCGGCCTCCAGAGCCGCCACGAGCGCCCGGTTCTGCGCGTTGATCGGTGAGACACCACCGAAGTGGCGGTAGTGGTGGGCGACCTCTTCGAGGCGCTCGTCAGGGATGCCGCGACCGGCGGTCACGTTGCGCAGGAACGGGATGACATCCTCCTGGCCTTCGGGTCCGCCGAACCCGAGCAACAGCAGCGCGTCGTACGCGACAGGCTCCTCGACGTGGGCGGGACCGCTCGCCGCGGCCGGCGTCGCGCCGCACACCGACGCGCCGGGCGCACAATAGGCTCCGGTCGCGCGGGGCGGCTTGGGTCGGAACGTGCTCTCCGTCACGACAGCACCTCGACGAGCTCCTCGATCTCGACCCGACGCCCGGTGTAGAAGGGCACCTCCTCACGGACGTGCCGGCGCGCATCCGTCGCACGCAGGTCCCGCATCATGTCCACCAGGCTGATCAGGTTGTCACTCTCGAGAGGCAGCAGCCACTCGTAGTCGCTGAGCGCGAAGGTCGACACGGTGTTGGCGACGACATCCTGGAAGGCACTGCCCTTGCGACCGTGCTCAGCGAGCATCGCCGAACGCTCTTGCTCGGGCAGGAGGTACCACTCGTAGCTGCGGACGAACGGGTACAGGCAGAGCCAGGCCCGCGGGCTCTCGCCGCGCAGATATCCGGGGATGTGGCGCTTGTTGAACTCGGCCTCGCGGTGTACGCCCATCGCACTCCACACCGGTGTGGCATCCCACAGCGGTTCGGTACGTCGCAGCTGTCGCAGACCCGCCTGAAGAGCCGCCGGATCTTCGCCGTGCAGCCACACCATGAGGTCAGCATCGCCCCGCATGCCGGTGACGTCGTAGAGACCGCGCAGCGTCACGCCCGTCGCGGGGAGGGCATCCACGGCTGCCGCGAGCTCGGAGACGTCGCGGCGCTGCAGGCGAGGAACGGCGAGCACGGCGAACAGCGTGTAGCTGGGTCGGGGATCGGAAGCGGTCACGGATGCTCCTATCGAATCGGTCGTGGGTTCGAAGATGTCGGGGGATGGACCAGGAGGTCCGCGGCCAGGGCCTGGGCGTGCGGAATGACCGCGGCAAGCCCCGTCCCGGCCACGGCGGCGCCGGCGAGGTGGATGCCCGGAGGCGGGGGCGGCGCGGCACCTGACGAGACCGACGCGGACTGAGCATCCCAGCGGCAGACCCGGAGCTCTCGGATCGCCGATGGCCGCACGGCGACGCCAGTGATCCGCGTCACCGCTTCGCTGATGCTCTCCGCGTCGAACCGGGCCGTCTCGGCATCCCGGGCTGACAGCCTCACCACGTGCTCATGAGGAGTCAGCTCGTCTCGCAGCCACTCCCACTTGGCACTCGCGTGGGTGAGGGCCTTGACCTGCCCCGCAACGGTCTCGGCCACCAGCGCACCGGTGCCGATCGGGTGCCCGTCGAGGGCGGGCGCGTGAATCCGGGCGATCGCGAGGAGAACGGGGGAGCCCGCCGCACCGTCCGGACGACCCAGGAGCCGGTCGATCTCGGCGCGGCCGGTGGCCAGCACGAGCGATCGCGCGCGCACGCCTCCGCGGTTCGTACGCACGTCGACCCCGTCGGGGCCACTGTCGAGGTGCGTCACGCGGGTGTCCGTTCGGATGGCCACTCCCGCAGCCTCCGCGCGGGCGGCGAGCGCGTCGGCAAGGCGCCACAGTCCCCCACGGATGCCGGCGACCGCGCTTCCCGGACGCTCGCCGGTGGTCGTGAGATCGGACACCGCCGCTGTCAGGGAGCCGGTCTGCTGCACCCTCGCCCACAGCTGCGGGTGGACGCGTGAGAGCCGCAGGCGCGAGGCGGGCGCGGAATAGACACCGCGACAGACGGTGTCGACGATCGTGGTCGCGAGCGCCTCGCCCAGGCGCGACGCGACGAGCTCGTGCAGGGACGGCTCGGATGCGGGCAGCGGCTGCAGCCTCTCGCGGACCGGATCGACGAGCGCCACGACATCGTCGGATTCCGGGTCCGCGGGGATCCCGAGGATGCTGTGCCGCGGCAGCGGGGCCCGGCGCACCCCGGCGCCGGAGTCGTCGGGGACGACAAGCCACGCCCCCGCCGGGTCCGGGGCAACGATCTCCACGGGCAGAGACCAGCGTTCGATCAGGCGCGCAACGACGTCCGCGCGGGTTGCGAAGGACTCCGCGCCACCGTCGACGAGCAGCCCGTCGCCGACCGAGACGGGCGCCAGCATTCCGCCGACGCGCTCTCCCGCCTCGAGCAGGACCGTGCGAAGCCCCGCGGCACCGGCTTCCACGGCCAACACGAGACCGGCGATGCCGCCGCCGACAATGCACACGTCGGGATCGGACGACGAGTGTGTCCCCACGCTGCTCACGCGGCATCCGGTCGCTCATGGACGCGGCGCACAAGCCGGGTCAGGACATCCGGATCCGTCTCGGGCGGTACGCCGTGGCCGAGGTTGACGATGTGCGCACGGGCAGCCCGGCCCTCGGCCAGGATCCGGTCCAGCGCCGCGTCCAGGACGTGTGGTGGTGCGAACAGCAGGGCAGGATCGAGGTTCCCCTGCACCGTGACAGCGGTGGCAAGTCGCGCAACGGCCTCGTCCAGGCTGACACGGTGGTCGATCCCGACGACGTCGAGATCGAGCGTCGCGATATCGGCGAGCAGGTCGCCCGTGCCGACACCGAAGTGCGCCAGCGGGACGTGGGACATACCCGCCCCGGTCGGGAGCCGGAGGGCGCGGACGTACTCGAGAGCGGCGCGCGAGGCCGGCAACGCGGCCGATCGGTAGACCGCGGGCGCCAGCGACCCCGCCCACGAGTCGAACAACTGGACGCTGCTGGCACCGGCCGCCACCTGGACCTGGAGGAACACGCCGCTGACTGCTGCGAGCCAGCCAGTGAGGGCCTCCCAGGCGGCGGGGTCCTCGTGGATAAGGCGGCGGGCTCGGAGGTGATCCTTGGAGGGGCCGCCTTCGACGAGGTACGCGGCGAGGGTGAACGGGGCGCCGGCGAACCCGATGAGGGGAATCGGCTCGCCACGAGTCGCGCTCTCGTCGGCCAACAGCAGAGTGGTTCGGGTCACGGCGTCAGCGATCGGCTCAGCCCGCTCGCGGACGAGTTCTGGATCGATCGCCGTGACGCGCGCGACATCTCTGGCGGTGCGCACCGGCTCCGCGAACACGGGTCCGCGGCCCGCCTCGATCTGGACATCGAGCCCTGCGAGCACGAGCGGCACGACGATGTCGCTGAAGAAGATCGCGGCATCCACCCCGTGCCGCCGCACCGGCTGCAGCGTGATCTCGCTGACCAGGGCCGGATCGCGGCACGCGTCGAGCATCGACTGCGTCGCACGAAGCGCCCGGTACTCCGGCAGCGAGCGGCCGGCCTGACGCATAAACCACACCGGGGTGAGGTCGGGTCGCTCGCCGAGGCTCGCGCGGATGAGACGAGAGTCGCGGGTCGCATGCGCAACGAGCGGATGCTGATCAGTCAGTTGCATGGATCCTTCACCGGCCGGAGTTAATCGATATACTAACTCCTCGTCACGACCGACGAGACGCACGGGAAGAGGAGAGCGAGTGCTGGTCTGCCTTTCGGCGAATCATCGGGCAACACCGTTCGACGCGCTCGAGCGTCTCGCATCCGTCGGCGACGAACTGCGCGCGGGCGTTCCCCTGGCCCACGACGCGATCGGCGGCGCGGTCGTGCTCGCAACCTGCAACCGATTCGAGGCGTACCTCGACGTCGACCTGGACGATGAGCCGTCGCCCGAGTCCGCGGTCGACGCGGCACTGACCGAGATCTCCCGCGCGTCGGGGATCGGCTTTCGCCAATTGCACGAGTCGATCGACATCACCGTGGGCAACCGCGTCGCCCACCACCTCTTCGCCGTCGCCTCGGGCCTGGAGTCGGTTGTCGTGGGCGAAGACGAGATCGCGGGGCAAGTGCGTCGCGCCTACGATGACGCCCGATCGGCGGGGATGACGACCCGATCGCTCGAGCACCTGTTCGACCGCGCCAGCGAGACATCACGAGCGGTCAAGAACTCCACCCGGCTGGGCGAGTCCGGCCGTTCGCTGGTGCGCCTCGCCCTCGAGCTCGCGTCCTCACGCATCGTGGATTGGACCGGCGTCCGGGTCCTGTTGGTCGGCACGGGGCGCTATGCCGCCGCAGCGCTCGCGGCGCTACGGGCGCGCGGCGCCGGCGACATCCGCGTCCTGTCGGGATCCGGTCGGGCCGCGAGTTTCGCCGCCCGGCATGGGCTGGTCGCCGTCGACCCCGACACACCCGCGGCCGAGCTCGCACGGGCAGAGGTCATCGTCACGTGCACGACGCGGGAGGCTCTCGACGCGCAGAAGCTGGCGGCGGCACGGAAGCAGACGGCAACGCCGAACTCACACGTCCTGATCATCGATCTCGGGATGCCCCGCAACGTCGCGCCCGATGTGCAGCAGCTTCCCGGTGTGGAACTCCTGGATCTGGACACGATCCGGATCCACGCCCCGATCGACGAGATCGCGTCGCTCGCGGATGCCCGCGCGATCGTCAGCGCTGCCGCAGCCCGACACGCGAGCGTGCGCCGCGTGCATGATGTCGCACCCGCGGTCCTCGCGGCACGAGGGTGGGTTCAGCGCCTGCTGGATGCCGAAATCTCCCGACTCCCCGCCCGCGACAGTGCACCGCCGCAGGATACCGAGCGGGCTCTGCGTCACTTCGCGGGCGTGGTCATGCATCACCTGGTCGCGCGCGGCCATACACTAGCCGCGTCCGGCGAGGGCGACCGGTGGGTCCAGGCGATCGCCACCGTCTTCCCCGATCCCGCCCGCGACCTTCAGGCCGCGCCCACTGCAGACTGCGCCTGACCCCCGGGAGGGACCATGCCTCGGCACCGCGACGACGCCTCCCCGCCCGTCGCGCGCCTGCGCCCCACCCTCAAGGACGTCGCCGCAGCAGCGGGGGTGTCGACGGCAGCCGTCAGCCAGGCACTCAACGATCGCGGCGCGCTGCGGCCCGAGACGCGTCGACGGATCCTCGAGGTCGCGGCGACGCTCGGCTACACCCCGGATCGCTATGCGGCAGCCCTGCGCCGGGGGCGCACGATGTCGATCGGGTATGTCGCCAGCGCACCGCCCGCGTCCGAGCGCGAGGCAGCGCAGGCCCAGTACGCCATGCGTCAGCTCACAGCCCTGTGCGAAGCGGCAGCCGCGCACGGGTTCACCGTGACGGTTCTTCCCACCTCACATCCGGAACTGCTGCGCAGCGCGCGGGTGGATGCCGTGTACGCTCCCGACGCGCGCGAGAGCGACGCCGTCATGAGCCTCGCCGCTGCCGCGCACATCCCCCTCATCACGAACGACCTGCCTCTGCCCCGCAGCGTCGGACTGTGGATTCGGACCGGATACGAGGAGGCGACTCGCGCCGCCCTCGACCTGCTGGCCGCGGGAGGCGCGGCGCGCGTCGGGCTGCTGACCGAAGGTCCCGGCGTGCGACGACGAGAGATCGGCGAGGCCGTCTATCGGACGTGGTGCGCCCAGCGGCGTCAGGACACCGCCATCGTGTACCTGGAGCCCGATCGCCGCGAGCTTGCCGGGAGCGTGCGCGAGCTGCTGCGCCAGGGAGCGGATGCCGTGTTCTCCTACGCGCAGGAGGGTCCGACGCTGTTCGTCGAGCTGTCCGAACTCGGGATCGTCTTGCCCCGCGATCTGCAGCTTGTCGCGCTCTGTCTGCACGACTGCGACATCAACGCCCGGCTGGGTGTCACACACGTGTGTGTGCATCCCGAGGCCGCGCCCCGCCTGCTGCTGCCGCAGTTGGTCACCACGATCGAGAGCAACGCGGTGGACGACGAGGAGGGCACAGCACCCCCGGTCGTGCTGCCCTGGAGCATCGTCGGCGGCTCGACGACGCTTGCCACCCCCGCGGCGCTGCCCTACGCGAAGGCGCCGTAGACCTCGCGAGTGTTGGCTGCGATCTGGGCGCTGAGATCCGCCACGGGGATCCCCAGGTGTGCGGCCATGAACCGCACCGTGATCGGTACGAGGTAGGGAGCGTTGGGGCGCCCACGGTGGGGAACCGGCGTGAGGAAGGGCGCATCCGTCTCGACGAGGATCCGATCCCGCGGCGTCACCGCGAGCGCGTCGCGAAGGTTCTGCGCGTTCTTGAAGGTGATGTTGCCCGCGAACGAGAGGTAGTACCCGAGGTCGGCGGCCGTGCGGGCCATGTCGGCGTCGCCCGAGAAGCAGTGGAACACGGTCCTGTCGGGCGCACCTTCACGATCGAGCACGCTGAACACCTCGTCGTGGGCGTCGCGGTCGTGGATCTGCATCGCGACACCGTGCTTCTTGGCCAGGGCGATGTGCGCCTCGAAGGAGCGGTATTGCGCGGGCAGGCCCTCGGCATCCGTGCGGAAGAAGTCGAGCCCCGTCTCGCCGATTGCGCGCACCCGCGGGTGGGCGGCGAGTTCGTCGATCACTGCGATGGCCTCATCGAGACGCCCTGCCTCCGCGTAGGCGGGGGCTTCGTTCGGATGGATGGCCACGGCGGCGAGCACCCGGGGGTCGTGCTCGGCGGCCCACACCGCCCAGCGCGAGGACTCCACGTCACCGGATGCCTGCACGACGCCGGCGATGCCGACAGCTTCCGCGCGGGCGAGCTGTTCGTCGAGGGAGAGCGGATCATCGCCGTCCACGATCTCGAGATGGCAGTGGTTGTCGTACACTGCCACGTCCAGCCGTTCGGGCGGGTCAGGATAGGTCAGATCCCGCCGGCCGGAGGCCGACCGTTCCCGCACGTAGGCGCTCGGGTCTTCTGTCATGTCGTTTCGTCTCCTCGCTGCGCTCGTCGCTCAACGAACGACCCTCGCCCCGGTCGTTGAGCGAGCGAAGCGAGTCGAAACGCCTCGATCGTCGCTCACGCCGGCTGCTCGACGCGGGGGAACAGAGGGGCCAGGCCGTTGACGGACGTTCCGGGACGCAGCCGACCCCAGGTTCCTGCCTCGCGCAGCGGCTGGTCCTGCAGACGGCCCAGGGTCTCGGCCGCGCCGAGGGCGATCCACAGCTTCTCGGTCGAGATCGGCATCACCGGCGAGAGCAGCTGCGCGAGAGCGCGCAGTCCCTCCGCAGCGGTGTAGAGCACCGTCCCGAGCCGTTCACGCTTCGCATCGTCCTTCGCAAGTGTCCAGGGCTCGTTCTCGGTGATGTAGCCGTTGAGCTCGTCGACGATGGTCCAGATCGCCGTGATCGCCTCGTCGATACGGAAGCGCTCGATCGCGGCGTCCGCGTTCGCCGCAGCATCCGCAACGGTCCGCTGGATGCCGAGATCCGCATCCGTGTACTCCGCCGGCGGCGGGACGATGCCCTCGAAATACCGCTCGATCATCGCGACCGTGCGCGAGGCCAGATTGCCGAATCCGTTCGCGAGTTCGGCCTGGTAGCGAGCGGAGAGGTCCTCCCACGAGAACGACCCGTCCTGGCCGAACGCGATCGCCGACAGGAAGTAGAAGCGGTACGCGTCGGAGCCGAAGACATCGGTGATCTCGGTCGGCGCGATGCCGGTGAGCTTGGACTTCGACATCTTCTCGCCGCCCACCAGCAGCCAGCCGTGGGCGAAGACGCCGCGCGGCACCTCGACGCCGGCAGCCATGAGCATCGCGGGCCAGATCACCGCGTGGAAGCGGAGGATGTCTTTCCCCACGACGTGATAGGCCGGCCAGCGGCGCGCGAACTGCTCGGGATCGGATCCGTAGCCGACCGCTGTCGCGTAGTTCAGGAGCGCGTCGACCCACACATAGATGACGTGCGAGGGATCCCACGGCACCTTGATGCCCCAGTCGAACGTCGACCGCGAGATCGACAGGTCCTTCAGTCCGCTGCGCACGAACGAGGCGACCTCGTTGCGCGCCGACTCGGGCCGCACGAAGTCGGGGACGCTCTTGTAGAGCTCGAGCAGACGGTCCTGGAACTCGCTGAGCTTGAAGAAATAGTTCTTCTCCTGCAACAGCTCCAGTGGCTTCGAGTGGATCGCGCAGACCTTGAGGCCCTCGAACGCCCCGGTGCCGTCCATGATCTCGGCCTCGGTCTTGAACTCCTCGCACCCGACGCAGTACAGCGCCTCGAACTCGCCCGCGTAGATGTAGCCGTTGTCGTAGATCGCCTGCACGAACTGCGTCACGCGCTCCTCGTGGCGGGCCTGCGTCGTGCGGATGAAGTCGTCGTTGGCGACATCCAGGGTCCGAAGCAGCGGGAACCACGACTCGCCGACAAGCCGGTCGACCCACTCCTGCGGGGTCGCACCGTTGGCTGCTGCCGCGCGCAGCATCTTCTGTCCGTGCTCGTCGGTGCCCGTCAGCATCCAGGTGTCGTCACCGGACTGCCGGTGCCAACGCGCGAGCGTGTCGACGGCGACCGTCGTGTACCCGTGGCCGATGTGCGGAACATCGCTCGGGTAGTAGATCGGCGTCGTGATGTAGAAGGAACTGCCGGAACTCACCCGAGAAGTCTAGTTCGGGCAGACCTCACCTCGCGGCGTGTGACAAGGACCGCGGGAGCGTCACCCGCGACCGGCGGATCGTTCCAGACTCGCGTTGTACAGCTCGCGTGACGAGTACCCGGATGCCGTCGCGACGTCAGCACACGCATCCTTGAGCCACTTGCCCTGGGCAAGCAGGTCCGAGACGTAGTCAACCGCATCCTCGAACGCCATCTGGGCGCTACCGGCTCCCCCGACGACGATGACGATCTCCCCCCTCACACCCTCGGCTGCCCATGCCGCAAGGTCGGTGAGGGTTCCTCGGCGCACCTCCTCGTGGAGCTTGGTGAGCTCCCGACACACGACTGCCCGACGCTCGGCGCCGAACGCCTGCGCCATGTCGGACAGCGAGACGGCCAGACGCCCGGGCGCATCGAAGAACACCATCGTGCGCTGCTCGCTCGCAAGCGACTCGAGGAGGCGGCGCCGGTCACCTGACTTTCGCGGCAGGAACCCCTCGAACGTGAAGCGATCCGTCGGCAGCCCGGAGACGGCGAGCGCCGCCAGCACCGCGCTCGGCCCCGGGAGGACCGTCACCGTGACACCGGCTTCGCTCGCAGCAGCCACCACACCGAAGCCGGGGTCGCTGATCGTCGGCATCCCGGCATCCGACAACAGCAGCACGTCGTCGTCCCGGGCCAGCTCGACCAGTTCGGCCGCGCGCGTCTTCTCATTGTGGTCGTGCAGCGCGATCAGACGCGGACGGTTCTGGATCGCCAGCGCCGCGAACAACCGCTGTGTCGTGCGAGTGTCCTCGGCGGCGACGATCGTCGCGGCCTCCAGCGCCTCCACAAGACGCCGAGACGCGTCGCCGAGATTCCCGATCGGCGTGGCGGCAAGGATGATCACCGCCCCAGCCTAGGCCGGGAAATCCGCGACGACGCGTCTCGCGGGAGAACGGACTCAGCTGTTTCCGGAGCGCCGCTTGTTGTAGACGTCGAAGGCGACAGCCAACAGCAGCACGAGCCCCTTGACCGCCTGCTGCCATTCGATCCCGATACCCATGATCGACATGCCGTTGTTGAGGACGCCGATGATGAGGCCACCGATGATGGCGCCACCGATCGTTCCGACGCCGCCCTGGACGGCGGCGCCGCCGATGAAGGCCGCCGAGATCGCTTCGAGTTCGAACCCGTCACCGGCCTTGGGACCGGCCAGGTTCAGGCGCGCGGTGAAGATGAGGCCGGCGAGGGCTGCGAGGAAGCCCATGTTCACGAACAGCAGGAAGTCCACGCGCCGGGTCTTGATCCCCGACAGCTCCGCGGCGTGACGGTTGCCGCCGATGGCGTACACGTGGCGACCGAAGACCGACCGGTTCATGATCGTGCCGTAGAAGAGCACGAGCACCGCCAGGATGATGAGCGTCACCGGGATGCCCTTGTACGAGGCCAGCGAGAACATGAAGAAGACGATCGCCGCCGACACCAGCAGCAGCTTGACGACGAACCAGACGATCGGGTCGACGTCCTGGCCGTACTTGAGCCGGGCAGCCCGCGAGCGCACCTGGTTCAAGACGAGGAGCACGATCGCGGCGGCTCCCACGAGCAGCGTGAACAGGTCGGGCGTGCCCTCGCCGAAGACGCCGGTGACGAAGCCGTTGCCGAGTGCGCGGTATTCCTCGGGGAAGGAGCCGATGTTGGCGTTGCCGAGCACGACCAGCGCCAGTCCACGGAAGATGAGCATGCCCGCGAGCGTCACGATGAAGGCGGGGATGCCGACGAAGGCGACCCAGAATCCTTGCCAGGCTCCCACGAGCGCACCGATCATCAGCGACAACGTGATGGCAAGCCACCACGGCAGACCCCACTGGACGGCGAAGACGCCCGAGACCGCACCGATGAATGCCGCCACCGAGCCCACCGACAGGTCGATGTGGCCGGCGATGATGACCATCACCATGCCGATCGCGAGGACGAGGATGTACCCGTTCTGGACGATCAGGTTGGAGATGTTCTGCGGGCGCAACAGGATGCCATCCGTGGTGATGGTGAAGAAGACCACCACCGCGATCAGAGCGATGAAGATACCGTTCTTGCCCAGGTCAGCGAGGATGTTGCTGAACCAGCGGGTGAATCTGTTGTCGGGCGGGTTGATGAGCGCGCCCGCGGCCGTGGACTCGGTGTTCGGGGTGTCGTTGGACATGGTGTGTTCTCCTGCGGGGCCCGTCAGCGGGCCTTCTCCATGGTCATGAGTTTGAGGACCGACTCCGGCGTGGCCTCCTCGACGGGAAGCTCTCCCGTGATGCGTCCCTCCGAGATCGCGTAGACACGATCGGAGATGCCGAGCAGCTCGGGAAGTTCGGACGAGATGACGATGATCCCCTTGCCCGCTGCGGCGAGCTTGTTGATGATCGTGTAGATCTCGTACTTCGCGCCGACGTCGATACCCCGGGTCGGTTCGTCGAGGATCAGCACGTCGGGGTCGGAGTAGATCCACTTCGACAGCACGACCTTCTGCTGATTGCCACCGGAGAGCTTGCCCGTCTTGACGAGAACGTTCGGGGCCTTGATGTTGAGGTCGCGCCGATACTCGTTGGCCACGGCGTACTCTTTGTTGTCGTTGACCAGCCCGAGACGCTCGAGCTTGTTCAGCGATGCCATCGAGATGTTGCGCTTGATGTCCTCGATGAGGTTGAGGCCATAGGTCTTACGATCCTCGGTTGCGTATGCCAGCCCGTTCTCGATGGCTTCGGCGACGGTTCGGGTCTTGATCTCGCGGCCCCGCATGAAGACTTTGCCGCTGATCTTGCTCCCATAGCTGTGGCCGAACAGGCTCATTGCGAACTCGGTGCGTCCGGCGCCCATGAGGCCCGCGATTCCGACGATCTCGCCGGCGCGGACGGTCAGCGAGACGTTGTCCACGACGACCCGCGAGGGGTCCTGCGGGTGATGGGCCGTCCAGTTCTCGACGCGCAGCAACTCCTCGCCGATCTGCGGGTCATGGTCGGGATAGCGATGCTCGAGATCGCGGCCGACCATGTCCTTGATGATGCGGTCCTCGGTGACGTCGTCGCGGGCGATGGTTTCGATGGTCTTCCCGTCACGGATGACGGTCACGGTGTCGGAGATCTTCTTGATCTCGTTGAGCTTGTGACTGATGATGATCGACGTGATCCCCTGCTCCTTGAGCTGGAGGATCAGGTCGAGCAGATGGTCCGAGTCCTCGTCGTTGAGGGCGGCGGTGGGCTCGTCGAGGATCAGGAGCTTCACCTCTTTCGAGAGCGCCTTCGCGATCTCGACGAGTTGCTGTTTGCCGACACCGATCTGCTTGATGGGGGTGCGGGGATTGTCGCGCAGACCGACCCGAGCCAGCAGCTCGGCGGCCTGGAAGTTCGTGCGGTTCCAGTCGATCAGGCCGAGGGCGCCGCGCTGCTCGTTGTTGAGGAAGATGTTCTCCGCGATCGACAGATGCGGGCTCAGGGCGAGTTCCTGGTGGATGATGACGATGCCCTTGGCTTCGCTGTCGCCGAGGCTTCGGAACGCGACCTCCTCGCCCTCGAAGACGATCGTGCCGTCGTACGAGCCATGCGGGTAGACGCCCGAGAGCACCTTCATCAGGGTGGACTTGCCGGCACCGTTTTCCCCGCAGATCGCGTGGATCTCACCGCGCTCGACCTCGAGAGTGACGCCCGAGAGCGCCTTGACCCCCGGGAAGGTCTTGGTGATGCCGCGCATCTCCAGGA